>CAYZQX010000057.1:0-14873 GCA_964480615.1 uncultured Chitinophagales bacterium
CTGTGTTGCCACATGCATCTGTTGCTGTCCAAGTATAAGTATAAACCATATCTGTCGCACAAGCCTGTGGTCCATTATCAGTTACCACTGCCACTGGTGTAGTGCCACCGCCTGTACAAGCATCCGTAAACGCTAGACCTGCTGAGCTTGGCAATACATCGCCACAATTCAATGTCACATCGGCTGGACAAGCGTCAAATACTGGATTTACAGTATCAATAACCGCGACATCCTTCGTACAAGTATTGATACAGCCATCAGGACTAGTTATGGTTAATTCCAGAGTAAAAGAACCACAAGTATTCGCTGCATTTACAGTTACTGTTTGAGCGTCTGCTGCTCCTACAATTGCTCCTTGTCCTACGATAGTCCAACTATAAGTTGCCATGCCGGCAGTTCCTGTATAGTTGATATTGGTTGCACTAGGGCAAGTGGTATCAGATCCTGCTATGTCGCATACAGGAACTTCAAGAATTAAGAAACAAACCTTATCATACAAGAAGTCCATATTATAACAGCCACCATCAACACCAACGGCAGTAGCTAGCATGCCTACTGCTGGCATTGGATCGGGAGGTAATAATGGATCATAGTTCAATGCCATAACATCATACACTGACCCTACAGTCAAGCTGGTAGTAGCAAATGTACCTGTAGCGTTCATATCAATAATGGTTCCAGTATCATCCACTAATAAATACAATTGTGTAAAAGCTGGATTACTATTAATCGAAGGTGCTACAATATCCAATCCTTGACACAGCTCAAAAGGTGTACATACACAAGGATTTTCGATAACTTGCGCAGAACCAGATATTGTTCCTGTACAATTAACATCCGTTACGGAAGTCAGCGTATAAGAACCACTTGCTGGATCGGTTAAGGTATAAGGGCTTGTGTTAACCACTAAAGGTGCTTGATCGACCGCATCAATAGCATATACAACAGTCCAAGGCCCCGTACCTGTAAATGTAATTACAACATCAGGGATAGGTGCTCCAGTACAGTAAGTCCCACCGCCTGAAATTTCAGCAGTTGGCAATGGCAAAATGGTATAAGCCACTGTATCAGTAGCTTCACAGCCATCAACAGTTACTGTAATGGTAAATGGACCAGTTGTAGGATCAACGCTTGTAGGATCAGCTATCACACCGCCAGCATTAGACCAAGTATAAACTGTAAAAGTGGCTGGTACTAATGCTGTAAGATCAACAGTAGTTATGTTCGCACAAATTTCTTGATCAGCAATATCAATTACTGGTAATGGTAAAACGGTAATACATACATAATCAGAAAGGATATCCTCATTCATACATATACCATTATTGGCATCTGTAACTATTTGAGCCAAAGTAGGCAAACTAGCCCCTAGTGGCAAAAATGTAGGTGGATTTAATGGATCGTAAGTGATGGCGTGTATTTGATAACTTCCATCGCCTGCTGTAACAACATCACTTGTAAATACGCCTGTTGTATTAGTAGCGATAACCGCACCAGTATTATCAGCAAGAACATATAAGGTTACCTTGTCATTATTAGGTCCATCAGGATCAGATACAATATAGCTCACTGGTTCACCTATACAAATATCAGTAGGGGTGCAAGTGCATGCGATTACCTCATAGCAGATAAAGTCAGTTAAGAAATCACTATTTATACATCCCTGCATGGTGGTCGCAATATTATTGACATTGGTAACTGTAGTTGGATCGCCATTCAATGGATCAGTAGTTAGATAGTTCAATGCATAGACTCTGTAAGTTTGACCTACAGTTAGTCCTGCAGAAGAAAAATAGTATGTGCCATCTGCAATTTGATCAGGAGAAATTTGCTGTACAGAACCATCTTCTAGTGTAAGAAAATACACTAATGCATAACCAGCAGTATTCGTATAACCAGTCATGGATGCTGTCAAATAATCTGTTCCTTGACATACCGGAATGGTAGCAGTACAAGTAGGCGAACATATTTCAAAAGATGTTCCATTCAATGTACTTGTAAAAGTGGTAAATGAAGTTGTTTGAGTATTATTAACTGCAGTAGCTGCCACATCTTCATAGCACACTGTGTATATGTATCCACCAACCTGATCGGTAGGGCTTAAACCTCCATCAGTAACGGCATTAGGGTCATAAGTACTTGTAGGTCGCTCAATACTCGCTGTGGTACAAGTAGGATTAAACACATCCGTTGTAATATCAAAATTGGCATCGCTATCAGCTATATATACTCCCGTACCGGTAGTAGTCCATCTTGTGGGATCAACAACCGGAGGATTAGCGCCGCCTGGTACCCCTGTAGGAGGCGAAGTATAATATCCATCGTAAGTAGCAGTACCGTATGGCATGCCAGCTCCATCAAGAAAAACAATAGAGGCAGACTCATAAATTTCACCACAGGTGTTAATACTATTAACATTAACTACAAAATTATCCGCATATACTGGCAATGTGGTATTAAGATCCACTCGGATAGAATAACACTGCACATCTCCAGTAGTCCACTGATTAGCTGTGGATTGATTAATTGGTATATTACCTCTCACGCCTGATGTACTCTGCTGTATATCAGCAGTAGCACCAAGTAATGGATCTAGCACACCACCACCATAATAATCAGTCGTTGATGATTGTGTAAAAGTAAAGGTAATATCATTATTGCCATCAGTGCCAAGTACTGGGACAGCACCTGCTTCATTGAGCTTATCAAAGCTAGCAGTATTGGTGAGATTAGCCCCTGTAGTGACCTCATTAGTGATGTCACCACTGCCGATATTAGGATAGGTAAATTGCGCAGCAGTGGAACCAAAATCATAGCTCACTGATGTGCACTGTCCATTAATATCACTAAATTCAAACATAAAGACGAATAGCAAAAAGGCCACACAAAATGGCAGACCTCGCGCTTTTCTAAATGTTCTATAAAAAATATCGTTCATTCAAATTGATTTTTTATTAAATAAAAAAATTGATGTAATAAATTATTACTGAATTAATACATAAAGCCAATATATTATTAGCCATTAGCTTTATAACTGGTATCCATTTTTTATTATCCTAAGTAGCTAATAAATTCATTTAGGATAAGCTGTTATTCTTATGTAAGGTTATAAAAGCGAAAGGGATACGAAAGGTTTAGTGTGTGTATAGGGCGGCTGTATATTGTTGTTAGCCCTTTACACATACCGAAGCGCTAGCGTAGCCTGTAGTAGCCCGACCCGTAGGGATTCGCCCAAATAATTATTACCTCAAAAATTGACAATTAAATAAGATCCTATTAATTCAATATTAATTGTATTAAGGTCCTACATTCCAAGTACCATTATCAGCATTGCAAGGAGCTGCAGGGCAAGTAGTACAAGGTCCACCGGTTAAGGAATCAATAGCACCATTAGCATCAACAGTTATTGTATATGTACTTGAACCATTAGCTACTACATAAGCCGTGATCGTATAAGTAGGATTAGCACCTGTAACTAAAGCAGTGGCTGCAGCGGGTGTAAGTGGTGTGCCTGTAGCATCAACTAATGAACCTACTACACTAGTTACTGTTATGGGCGCATTACCAGTGATAGTAATTGTCTCTTGAGCCAATTCGTTTTGTCCATCACCATTCAAATCAATACCATTCGTACAGTTGCAAGGGTCAGTAAGTGATATAAAAGGTGCAGGACAAGTTCCTGGCACAGTGGAAACAGTTGCAGTAGGACTTGCTGTAGTCATATCAACCGTACAAAGGCATCTTGTAAGAATCGTTTGTGCGGGACCATCTTGATCATAAGTAGGTACAGTGGTACTCCAAGAGGTTCCACCATTAGTAGAATATTGCAAATCAGATCCAGCAGGACAAGCTGTAGCAGGGCTTGAGACAAGTCCTCCACTAGGAGTTCCTCCTACAGTTGTACAAGTGCTATTAATAACTTGTGCAACTGGTGCTTGTGCTGTTAAATCAGGACATAAATTAACACAATTCACAGTAACTGATGCAGTTGAAGAACATCCATTGCTATCCGTAACTGTTACAGTATAGGTACCATTAGCTAATGATGAAAAAGAACCTCCTGTGATAGCATACGTGTAAGGTCCTACACCACCAGTAGCCGACTGCGAAACAACTCCTGTTCCTACACCACCACTGCAACTTGCAGTACCTGTAAATGTAGGATTAGTGCAAGTTCCTGCAACAGTGGTTCCAACTGTTGTGGATGCTGAACGACAACCATTAGTTCCTAGTACACTAGCAATTATTGTTTGTGGGGCAGCATATGAAGGAATTGAAGGGCTCCAAGTAGTTCCACCATTAGTAGAATATTGTAATGTCCCACCTGTACCTGTCACACTACCAATAAGAATTGACCCACCACTTACTGTGCATCCTGCACCACAGGTGCTATTCGTAATCGCCAAGCTACCAGTAGGTGCAACTGGAGGCGTAGTATCACTTGTAATAATGATTTGTGAAGTAGCAGTACATCCTGCTACATCAGTTACTGTAACAGTATAGGTTCCTGCTGATGTAAATGTATTTGCGGCAGTAGTAGGAGTACTTCCACCAGTCCAAAGGAAACTTGTACCACCTGTAGCAGTAACATTGATTGAAGTAGTTGTACACGTTAAAACAGTAGTACCAGTATTATTGGTAATACCAGCAGTAGGGGCAGCATTCACAGTTACAGTTTTAGTACTCGTAGCTGTAGACCCTAAATTATCAGTCAATGTAACAGTGAAGGTATGTGTTCCTGCTGCCAATCCCGTAACAGTCGCTGTTGCGTTCGCATTCCCAGCTCCTGAATAGGTAACTGCACCTATGGTACCTGTAGTACCAGTGTATGAATGAGTGTATGATGGAGTTCCATCAGAACCAACTGAAGATAATGTGATAGATCCGCCTGCACATAATGTAGTAGGTGTAGCAGTAAGTGTAACAGCTGGTGGAGGCACACAAGATATCGATGCTGTACCTGTATTAGATCCTATACTAATAACTCCTGAAGCCCCAGAAAAATTTGTTATTAAGATAATGTAAATTTTACCTGCAACCGCTGATGGAACTGATACTGTACCACCATTAGCAGTAGTATAATTACAAGATAATTGGGGTGTAGTGCCATTAATTACACTACATCCAGCAGCGACAGAGTCATAGCCACCATAGGCTGCAAAATCAATATCGGCGGTTGGTGATATAGATACAGGAAAGCTAAGAGATCCGCTACTTCCTGCACGTACATACAACCAAGTTTGTTTAGGAGTTGTGCCTAAACAGCCATAGGTCCCTCCATCTGCACCAGTAGTATTCGCATAAAAAGAAATGCCGTTACAAATTTGTTGTGCATCAGAACATGTGGTACCAGGAGGCGTACAAGTTATGGTGCCAGTACCAGTATTAGCCCCTAAAGTTATATTACCTGATGTCCCACTAAAATTAGTTATAAGTATCATATAAAATTCACCAGCTATAGCATTGGGGATACTAATTGTACCTCCATTAGCGGTGGAATAATTACAAGATATTTGATTCGTATAGGAAGTGGCAGGAACAACCGCTTGACAAGCATCAGCAACGCCAGTAAAAGGTCCCCATGCTGCAAAGTCCACATCAGTACCTGATACACTGTGGGATACTGTAAAATTCAAAGAGCCAGAAGTACCAACCCTTACAAACAACCAACTTTGCTTTGGGGTAGTTATTAAACAACCATATTGACCACCATCAGCACCTGTGGTGTTAGCAGGTTGTGTGACAGCACCGCATACCTGCTCGGCAAGTCCACAAGTAGCACCTTGTGCAAATAAAGAATTACTTCCTAATGCCGTAATTATTATAACAGCTAAAAATAAATAGATTTTTTTCATTGTTTTTTGATTTTTGTGATATGCTTATTTTAGTTGAGCACTCAACTCGTTAATCGAGCTTTGACATTTCTTAATGATTCCTGGATCAGTTTGACTAGCCAAGGCAGACTTTAACTGGCTTATGCGAACTTGTAATTCCTCTTGAGTAAGGACTACTGGCATATTCATATTGTCGATATCAACAATCTGTTGTTGTAGATATCCAATGGACTGATGAATCTTTTCTAATTCAACAGGATTGCTGGTCGTCAATAAGCCATTCTGTAATTCAGCAATGCGGACAATTAACTGATCCTTTCTAGTTGGAGTTAAACTAGCACTATGGGTAATACTCCCATTTTTTGAAAGCAGGGTATTGCTTTCTTGGACTGTCTGCGCTTTCAGCGCAGAGGATGCGATCATACCTAGCATGACACACCCAAGTAGTTTGTAAAATTTCATAACTTTTCAAAATTTATGGTTTAATTAAATCCTTCATTAACCTTAAATTCCTACAAGTACCGATATAAATTATCGGTCAATACAAAGGCCATTACGAGCTTTGCATCGTTATTTTATGGGGGAAGAAAACGTTTTTAATTTGGGGGCTTCTGCTCTTGACTTTTTAAAATCACAAAGAAGAAATGGGGGAACAAAATTGCTCTCTCAGGGGGTAATATACCGTAAGATCAATACAAAAAAATTCCTGTACACATACGACTAATACTATCATTAATCATACATATAACACGAAATAAGAAAACAATCACACAAACAATTCATTGCGAAATTGTACCCTCTACACTAAACTTAAATTTTAATTTTCGATTAAGTATTCAACAAGATGTTATTCTTAAATTTCAGTAGTAAAGAAATAACATTTTTTTTAATATACATACTTTACATATATATTTTTTTAAATATGATGAAAAAAAATGTTTCTTTCTAAATACATTATAAAGAATATAAATAATAAAATACTCTTTTTGACTATTACTGCTTCTGAACTCATGACTTTAGGAAATTTTTTTAATATTGGAATAAATGATTATATTGTTCTATAAAAGCTCCAAATTCAGTTTCTTTCGATTTTCTTAAAAAATAAATATCCTATAAGGCCTTATTAGGCTGAATCCTAATTGCCCAACTTCTAAATACTTTCTAAATATTACTCTCAACTATTCAATAATCATCAATTATCAGGTTATCGTACTAAAACAAGTCGATTTCAATTATTTAGCCTATTGAATGAATATAAAAAATACCGTTAATATATAAAACATTATAACAATATCCATAGGTTAAGGCTAAGTAGATATAGAACTGCGCCATTAAAACGATTCTTAGTTTTTAGTTTTCAGTAAAAGGACAGTCAACCCTTCACCTATTGCAGAGTTACTCAAAATTAGGATAACAAAAGGATGAAGTTAACACATGCAGCTGAATATTAGCCTTAGCCTAAGAAATAGCGTAGTCATTGAATTACATTTTTTAATCGAACTGTCGCGCAAAAGAAAACTAATAATAGATTCCTGTTTTACATAGGGCTTGCTAAATAATTCATAAGTATGCGATTATGGCGATGCCTAAAGGCCCGGGCTGCTCCAGGCTCCGCTTCGCTTCGGTCTTTTCCGCTGACTCCCTCTATTACTACCTCTAAAAAAAATAAAGTTACTAAGATGCTTGCACCCTGCTACTAATCAATTTTGGTATAGGGAGTCATCGGAAAAGACTAAACCATTCCGCATCCCTATCGCGAATACTACATGAAGGAGCAATGTCTATGAGATGACATTCTATAATTATGATGCAAGTTTCTTTACTGAAATCCATAAAATTGTGTGGATATCCTTTGCACTAATATTGGTTAGAACCCATTACAATAAAAGATTTCAGAGTTGTTTAGCAAGCCCAAAGTAAACGCAGGAATTTAGTCTATATCCATTGCACTTACCATTGCTAAAACCCATTCAAATAATAGACTTTAGCGTTATATAACATCCAGTAGTTATACAAGATAAAGATAGCTGGACTTTGATTGCTTGACAATGTATTTTGAGCAGCTGCTATTACTAGGCTCTGAATTGAAAACTGCAAATCTTGCAACGCAAAAAAGCGATAGGGATCGAAGTGAAAAGCCCACAGCGACGTAGTAGCGAGGACTTGCAACGTAGAGCCCGGGCCTTTTAGGCATCGCCAATATAATTAACAGTAAGTGAAAGTTAGGACATTAGGATATAAGCCAGTTGATTAGTTCTCCTGCCACTGAAATGGATTGCAAGCGGTTGTTCGTGCTGGGTGAGTTGTATTTTTGTACTTGTGAAAACTGTTATCACAATGGAATGGAGGTGGAATGTATATGGATTATACCAGATAAGTATGTGATAATGGTTTGGTTAAGTGTTATAAGGGTCAGAAATGAGTGGCGCATTGAGACCAAATAGGAGTGATCTATGGCGATAAATCAAGGGTATTTGCAATATTTTGTACTTTAACTTAAATTGTCAACCTACAAGTACTAATATTTATTACCTTTGCCGATTGAATGGAAAGGCGTTGGGTCATAAAAAATGCGGAGGCAGAAGCAGTAGAGCAGCTTCATAGGGAGCTGAAAATCAATCGCACGCTCTGTAGTTTGCTGGTTCAGCGAGGAATAACTACATTTTCAGAAGCTAAGGAATTCTTTAGGCCTAAGCTTGAGAACTTACACGATCCATTCCTGATGAAGGATATGGATAAGGCCATTGCTAGGCTTGAACAAGCTATGGCGGCCGATGAGCGGATTATGATCTATGGTGATTATGATGTGGATGGCACGACTGCTGTTGCCTTGGTGTATGGTTTCATTATTCAGATATACAAGAACATAGAGTATTATATCCCCGATCGATACGAGGAAGGGTATGGCATTTCCTTTAAAGGGATTGATTATGCTTCAACCAAAGGAGTAAAACTCATCATTGCATTAGATTGCGGAATTAAGGCTAATGACAAGGTCGATTATGCCAAGCAATACAATATTGATTTTGTAATATGTGATCACCACCGGCCAGGCGATGAGTTGCCTGCGGCCTACGCCATATTAGATCCCAAACGTGATGATTGCAATTATCCCTATGACGAATTAAGTGGTTGTGGTATAGGTTTCAAATTGCTACAAGGTTTTTGTCAGTCGAATGGCATACCTCCTCAATATCTTTTTGACAATCTCGACTTGGTATGCATCAGTATAGCCTCTGATATAGTACCCATAACGAATGAAAATAGGATATTAGCCTATTATGGATTGAAGCGCCTCAATGAAGCGCCGAGGCCAGGCATTAAATCATTGATAGAAACAGCGGGTATCGACCGAGAATTAAAAATCTCAGATATTGTATTTGTAATAGGTCCACGTATTAATGCTGCTGGCCGATTAGAACATGGCAAGGAGGCTGTACGCTTATTACTTTCTAAGGAAGATGCTGCTGGGATGAATGCGGTAATCCTAGAAAAGAAAAATATTGCAAGAAGACAGATCGATGGTGATATTACTAAAGAAGCTTTAGAAATGATCGAGAACAATGAGGAGTTGCGCAATCGCAAGTCCACTGTTCTGTTTCAGCCACACTGGCATAAAGGTGTAATAGGGATTGTGGCAGCTCGCCTGATCGAAACTTATTACAGGCCTACGATTATACTTACAGGTGCTAATGGAGTTGCTTCTGGAAGTGCGCGTTCCATACCTGGATTTGATGTGTATAACGCCATACTTGAATGCAGCGATTTACTTGAACAATTTGGCGGGCATAAGTATGCAGCTGGATTGACTATACAAGTTGATAATATTCCTGCATTTCAAGCACGATTTGAAGAAGTGGTAAGGGCTACCATACAAGAGGATATGCTCATCCCTGAAATAGAGATTGATGCCGAAGTAAAATTAGAAGAAATCACTGAGAATTTTTTCAATATACTGGAACAATTCGCCCCTTTTGGGCCTGGAAACATGAAGCCTGTGTTCATGTCCAAGGAACTCAAAGATAGTGGCAAGAGTGCCTTAGTAGGTGCTGATAAGAACCATTTAAAAATGCAGGTTGTGCAAAATGGATCTAGCGCCTTTGACGGGATCGGATTTAATATGGGGGATAAGTTTGAGGTGGTAAAATCGCGTGTGTTCGATACTTGCTATACACTCGATATTAATGAGTGGAATGGCACAAGAAAATTGCAAATCCAAGTACGTGATCTGAAGCTCAGTGAATCTTAAGCATCCTTTATAATTCATTAAATTACGCTTGTCCAGCCATTCTACTATCTTATACATTCTATTTTATAAGCAATAAAAAAAGGCCTTTCGATTTTGATACTGCGTTCCGAAAAATTGGTAAAATCCTATCGCCAACGTACTGTGGTAGATCAAGTGTCGGTATCTGTGGCACAAGGAGAGATTGTAGGGTTACTAGGTCCTAATGGGGCTGGTAAAACCACCAGTTTTTATATGATCGTAGGGCTTATTAAGCCCGATCAAGGTAAGATATACCTCGATTCAGAGGATATCACCGCACTGCCTATGTATAAGCGTGCCCAGCGCGGTGTCGGGTATCTGCCACAAGAAGCCTCCGTCTTTCGACAGCTCAGTGTAGAGGATAATATAGCGGCAGTACTTGAAATGACCCAGCTCAGTCGCTCACAACAAAAAGAGAAGTTGGAGTCCCTACTCGAAGAATTTGGATTGACGCATGTGCGTAAAAGTATGGGCAATGTCCTTAGTGGTGGCGAACGCAGAAGGACCGAAATAGCCCGAGCTCTAGCGGTAGATCCAAAATTTATACTCCTCGATGAACCTTTTGCAGGGGTAGATCCCATCGCCGTGGAGGACATCCAAAAAATTGTGGCACAACTACAGTTTCGCCAGATCGGGATACTGATTACCGATCACAATGTGCAAGAAACCCTTTCGATATGCGACCGCGCCTACCTAATGGTCGATGGCAAATTATTTAAAAGTGGAAGCGCTGAAGAGCTCGCTGAGGACGAACAAGTGAGAAGGGTTTACCTCGGTCAAAATTTTATCCTGCGGAGAAAAGTGTTTTAACCATAAGCTATTTTTCACGCTAGGCCACTTAAATTTCACCTCCATTCTTAAAAAATTTGCCTATAAATTCAAGGAGGGAAAAACTAAATAATTTCCAAAATTTTTAAAAAAATCAAGATTTTTTCATATAAATATTATTTATATATATTTATAACCCCTTGTAAATAAGATACTTAACATAGGTTTAAAATCTTTAACAGCTATTTTTTTGGAAATATAGCCGATAAGGACTTAAATTTGCAATCGAATCTATGATTATCCTCAAAGAGGTAAAACTTGGACCGATATGCAAATGACGAAGAAATCAAAATCCGCTAAAGTCGATATTTTGGCAGTCGCTATAGAATCCATTAAAAAAGGAAAAATAGCGGAGGTTATTGATATGATGGACGCTCATCCCTCTCTAATTGACTCAGAGGCTGAAAATGGCGTTTCGCTTCTAATGTATGCAACTTATTATAAGCAGTCCGACCTAGTTTACCACATTGCCGCTTTGAGAAATAGCTTTAACTTTTTTGAAAACTGCATATTGGGACATTTGGAAAATGCCAAAATACAGGTTGCCAAAAACCCATCGATTGTCAATGAGTTCTCGGGTGATGGATTTACTCCACTCATTTATGCTTGTTTCTTTGGGCAGTTCAAGCTGGTAGAATATTTATTAGAGAATGGCGCTGAAATCAATCAGCAAGCCAAGAATACTACCACCGTAACCCCACTTCACAGCGCGGTTTCAGGTAATCATTTTCAGATTGTACGCTTCTTACTGCACAAGAAAGCAAAGGTCAATATGCGACAGATACACGGTCGTATGCCCTTGCACATAGCATCCTTACTGGGCAATAATAACATCGTGGAAATGCTTATTGAATATGGTGCCCACGTAAATGTAAAAACTGAAGATGGCCGCACGCCCATGGCTATCGCCTTAGAAAAAGGTTTTAAAGAAACAGCAGAAATCATAGAAAGCTATGGCGGTAAGATATAATATCTTCTTATTCACCAACTTAGTTTTCTGCGTATATACCCATCCGTCTTTCATTTTTATTTTTTCAAATTTTGGTTACAGCTAAACTCCTTTTAGCCGATGGTACATTGTATAGTGGCATCGCTGCTGGTAAGATTGGTACATGTACAGGTGAGATATGCTTTAATACAGGCATGACTGGCTATCAAGAAATTTTTACAGACCCATCCTATCATGGTCAAATAATGGTCAATACCAATGCGCATATAGGCAACTATGGCGTAAATGAACAAGAGGTGGAGTCAGATGGCCTTAAGATTGCCGGATTAGTGGTAAGGAATTTTAACGATGCTCAGTTTAGGAACTTAGCTAGCGGTACACTTCAAGACTATTTGGTATCAAAAAATTTGGTGGCCATTCAGGGCATTGATACACGTGCACTAGTTAGACATATCCGCAACACTGGGGCTATGAATGCCATACTATCCAGTGAAATCGAAGATGTAAAAGAATTGAGCAGTAAATTAGCGGCACTTCCCTCCATGGCTGGTCTCGAATTGGCTTCCCAAGTAAGCACATCGACGGCTTATGAGCTAGGCAATAACAATGATGGACCCACGATCGCCTTACTAGATCTAGGTGTCAAAAAAAACATCCTCCAGTGTTTTGTAGAGCGGGGATTTAAGCTAAAAGTTTTTCCTTCCCAGGCTAGTTATAAAGAAATGCTTCAGTGCAACCCAGCGGGTTTCTTCTTTTCTAATGGCCCGGGTGATCCTGCCGCAACACAATATGCTATAGCAACCTGTAAAGAAATATTGGATGACAATAAACCATTTTTTGGGATTTGTCTGGGTCATCAAATCTTGGCCTTGGCGAATGGGATACCTACCTTTAAAATGCATCATGGACACCGCGGACTCAACCATCCAGTAAAGAATTTAATAACAGGACGCAGCGAGATAACAAGCCAAAATCACGGCTTTGAAGCTGATCGCAAATCCATAGAAAATTCCAGCGAGCTGATACTCACACACGTGAACTTGAATGATCATAGTGTGGAAGGTATTCGTCATAAAGTAAAACCTGCATTCTCAGTGCAATATCATCCTGAATCATCACCTGGACCACACGATAGTCGTTATTTATTCGACGATTTCTTATCCTTGATTCAAAGTCAGTCTTAGTTTTTTTTTGATTATTAAACCTCTTTTTATAAAATGAATATTTTAGATATTATTGCCCGTCAGATATTGGATTCTCGTGGAAATCCAACAGTAGAAGTTGATGTAATTACAAGCGAAGGTGTGATAGGTAGAGCAGCCGTTCCCTCTGGGGCTTCCACAGGAACACATGAAGCGGTGGAACTGCGCGATGGTGATGATAAATATTATTTGGGTAAGAGTGTAACCAATGCCTGTGACAATATAGAATCCATCATTTTTAAAGAGCTAGCAGGTTACGCTGTGACTAATCAAAGAGATATTGATTATGCATTGTTGCAATTAGATGGTACTGAAAATAAGTCTAACCTAGGAGCTAATGCAATGCTTGCCGTATCGCTAGCCTGTGCACGTGCGGGTGCATTAACTACTAACTTGCCATTGTATCGCTACTTAGGTGGTGTAAATGCTTACACGCTTCCTATTCCTATGATGAATATAATCAATGGTGGAGCGCATGCCGACAATAGCCTAGATTTTCAGGAATTGATGATTGTTCCCGTAGGTGCTGATACATTCGAAGAGGCATTGCAAATGGGCGCAGAAACATTTCACCATCTTAAAAAAATATTGCACAAGCATAAATTTGCAACCAGTGTAGGCGATGAAGGCGGATTTGCTCCTAATGTGAAAAGTACGGAGGAAGCACTTGAGATTATATTGCAAGCTATAGAGGCAGGAGGCTACGCACCAGGCTCACAAATAGCATTAGCTCTTGATGTGGCATCCACTGAATTTTACGATTCTAAGACAGGCATATATACATTCGCCAAGTCAAATGGTGCGAAGATGGACTCTTTAGAGATGGCCACCTATCTAGAAAAATTGACACAAAATTATCCTATAATTTCGATTGAAGATGGAATGTCTGAAGATGATTGGGATGGATGGAAAATTTTGACTAATAAAATTGGCAATAAAATTCAACTTGTAGGTGACGATTTATTTGTTACCAATAAGACAAGACTTAAGCAAGGAATTGAACAAGGGATCGCTAATAGTATCCTCATCAAAGTGAATCAAATAGGCACCCTCACTGAAACCATTGAAGCCGTTACGATGGCTAAAGGTGCAGGCTATAACAGCATCATTTCACATAGAAGTGGAGAAACCGAAGATACATTTATTGCGGATCTTGCGGTAGCACTCAATACGGGTCAGATAAAGACCGGATCACTCTCAAGAACCGATCGCATTGCAAAGTATAATCAGTTGCTCAGGATCGAAGAAGAACTCGGTGATCAGGCTTATTACCCTGGCAAAAACTATAAGTTTGTATAAGCTAACAAGTTAAAGGCTTAAGAAAAGAAGCAGCCATTAGCATTTAGTTATCACGCATTGAATATTGCTTCGATAGTAGTCGATTGAGCAAAGTCGCCTGACATAAGACTTAGTTGGGATGTGACTCTAACTAGGGCTTGCTAAATAAATTATAGGTATGCGATTTTGGCGATGCCTGCGGCCCGGGTTTTGCAGGGCTGCGCTGACGCTCCGGTACAGGGCTGGCAGGTTATAAGAAATTTAGTTCACCTACTAGCATAAAGAACCTGCCAGCCCTGTACTAAACCCTTTCAACCCCTATCGCGAATACAACTAGACGGAGCAGAATATAAGAGGCGACTTGTCATATTTATGATGCTTGCTTTTTTTACTAAAATGCAGAAATTCTTGTGCATTTCATTTGCACTTGCATATTCTATAAATGTTTAGTATAAAAGCTTTGTATCCCCCTAAATTGCTACATATTGACAATGTCTTTTCCAAAGTTTACTTTG
>CAYZQX010000058.1:0-14723 GCA_964480615.1 uncultured Chitinophagales bacterium
ATTGCTGGTATTAGAAAGGCAAACACCAATTGAAAAAATACCACGGAAATAGTTCTTGTAACTTGATACCTATCTTTGTGGTGATCGATAATGAACTTAATTCCAAATGTCACTACGGCAATGGTGTAAAAACAGCTATATACAAACCATTGTGAAGCCACTCTTCCTTGTAATTTTAAGCTTAGCCCATCAAATAGTCTTATTAGTCCTGTATTAGGCTCTTGTTCACTGCCAAGCCCTAAATGCTCAGGGTACCAATACAACAAGATATAAAAACAAGTCAAAACAAGACCTATTACCCAGCCCAATAGCCCTCTATTTTTGATAGATTTTTCTATCGTTTTAATAGTGGATATTGCATAGTCACCCTCCTTAATTAATGCAAGCCCTATGATGCCGAAACAAAGAAATGTGATACCACTAAAAAAAATTAGAGGCGACCCGTTATTTCTCAATACATTTTCCATTAAGAATATTCCAATCGCTATAAGAATAGGTGGCCAAAAAGCTTTTAGTTGCATCAGTATTGTTTTTAGGTATTAATAATATTTTTGTACAACAAACTATGTTCTGCTAATAGGCTTTGTAGTTCAATCTTTAAGATATGAAGAGCTAATTTGTCAAATGGTTGTAGCATGAGGTAGTCTTCTATCGCATTAATAAATTGTTTTATGGAGATGGACTGATTTATCGCTTTTTCAATAATTTCTTGACGCATTCGAATGTTAATTCCTACGATGCCAAGTAAAGTATTTGATTGCCTATTGTAGTTAATTCTAATCGTTCTTTTTTTATCATTGCTTATCCAAACTAGTGGTGTTATCTGCTCGGTATTATTCTTTGTAACATTTCCATAACATTGGTATTCTACATCAAAAAACTTCGCAGAGTTAAACCATATACCTTGTTCATACTTAGTAGGCCTACCACTAATGGTTTTTCCTACGGTTATACCCATAGCCCGTGCAGTGTACCATATCGGTTCTATATTTTTTCTTCCTTGTGAGTAGCACTTTAGCTCGGCACAATCACCTATAGCATAGATGCCTGATTGATTGGTTTCTAAATATTCATTTACCAATATGCCCTTGTTCTTTGAAATGTTTGTGTTATGGTTGAGCCATTCTATATTTGGACTTACTCCAATGGCAATACACAGGAGATCACAATTAATCATTTCATGATTCGATGTCCATATTCCTTTGACTTTATGCGTAGGGTCAGTAATTATTTCACTAATAGTTGTTGAATACCTCAGTTCTATCTTGTTCTCTTTTAATGATTCATCTATGATCGCTGCCTCCCGAGGCATCAATTCATTTCCCCAATAATGTGGCTCTTTAATAATCATCGTAACATTAATGTTTCGAGCACTCAGCATTTCAGCTAGTTCAATGCCGATCAAGCCACCACCGAGAATAATTGCATTTTTGCATTGCTTGGAATGGTTCTCTAATGCGACTAAGTCTTGCTTGGAATAAAAATACAATACACCATTTGCCTCCGAATTTTTTATGGGCAATTTATTTGGTTTTGATCCGGTGGCAATGATAAGTTTGTCAAAATGGATGTTTGCATGGGTATTCAATTCAATAGATCTGTTGCTTGTATTAAGATTTTCAACATGAGCGAGCATACAATCTATTTTTTTGTCCTTGTAATAGCTCCTTGGAAAAGGTTCAAGACTTTCAAATGGATGAATACCCATATATACATACATCAGTCCTGTACGCGCATAAAAATAGGGATGTTCATCGGATACGATTGTTATAGAATCATCAGTATGGCTTCTTATTTCAAGTGCGGCGCTGATACCTGCTACACCATTTCCTATTATAACAATCTTGTTCATTGTAAATAGCTAGCAACAACCACCGCCATCATAGTGGAATGTTGAATCACTAATATAGATATCTTGGCGATTTAAGGAATGTAATGCTTTAGCTGTTTTGTCACATATTGCCAAGGGCATATTTTTATTCAGGACATGGCCATTTTCATCATCAAAATAGGGCTCCTTTCCATAATAGATGGCAGTCTTGCCAGTAAATATACAAGGGCCATCGGCTGGCATGGGATCCTTTATCGCACATACTTCGATACTTTCGATGTAAAGCAACTCATTAGTTTGATAGTTCTCAGGATCTATTACCCTATACGGCCTTCTACTACGTATCTCTATAGTTCCAAAGCCAATTTCAGCTAGCATATTCGTATATTCATTAATTGTAATCGCACCACTTATACACATAGCTCTCAGATAGTTATCATTTCTTAGATCCTCATTTATTTCTTGTTCACAAGTTGGGTCGCTCATAACTAATCGGCCATGTGGTTTTAATACCCTATACATTTCTGATAATGCAACACGCAAGTCTTCTATCTTAAAAATATTGAAAAGGCAATTTTGTGCTGCTACATCAATACTTGAATCTTCAATGGGAAGTGCGAGTGCATCACCGAGCCTCAAGCTCACAAAGTCCGCTTTGAACCACTCATTGTGCTGCTCCGCTAATGCTAAGTTATCATTGCAAGCTGAGAGCATTTCAGGTACAATGTCCACACCGATAACGCCTGCTGTCTTGCGCGAAAAATAGGAGAACTGCAAGAGCTCCATACCACCACCTACGCCTACATAGAGTATCGTAGGCTGATTCACTAAATCTCTTGGATGTATAGTGCTGCCACAGCCATAGTTCATCTGCTGCATAATGATCGGAATGTCCAACCCTGGAAATTTCCATATTGGTGTTGTGGTACAACACAAACCCACATCAGGGGTCAATGCTGCTTGCTTATATAAGTCTTCAGTGGCAATTTTGTAACTCATAAAATATATATTTTAATCATCAAATTTACAATATTATTCGCAACCCTATTGTATATGTAAATCCATTATTGGTATCAACTCCGCGTGCTATTTTGCCAGCGAGGCTTTCGATTATTAACTGATTGGTCACTTGCAACTTTGCGCCGATTCCTAAGAGTGTATAATTCTGGGAATAACCATTGTTAATTTCGATAAGCTGGTAGTGTTGAATATAGCTAATTACAGCAATCTTTTGAGTGGGAAAATAGCTCAGGAAGCATCCTGGAATGATTGAAAATGAATTGTTAGCATAGCCACCTTCGGTATTGACATATTGATCTGTTGACGATTTTTTTTTGCCTAATAATAGTTCGCTATTGAGTTCTGTATAGAGTTGTATTTTATTGTCCAAAAAGTTTTGATCCCATAGTATTCTGTTTTGCCATACTATGCTGTTCTTGTCGAGATAATTGCCGTCCTTTACTTCCTTTCCTACTAGCGGAATATTGATACTTGATTGAAGTGATAACTGATTTATATTTTTAAATGGTATGAATTTTGCCGATAGACCAATAGAACCAAATCCGTGTCTGGCTGTATAATCGGTATTATTAAAAAGAAATACGGATAACGGATTTTTTTGATTATAGGTGTTGGAGCGATAATTGAGCAGTAGTCCAATGTTCCATCTTTGTGCTGCATCTATCCCCGTATATATGTCGAGATAGGTCCCGAAATAAGTATTTCTTGTTACTGCGCTATTAGGTGTTTCGGTATATAGATTATTGATCCATTTTATATCCCATTGTCCCTTGGCCATTAATTTAGAGGGCGAATATTTAATAACTTTTGATTGTGCGATTAATGCTTGATTGTGGAAGAATTGGAAATGGCAAAAAACAAAACAAAATACAAGCTTGTTCACTATTGATCGATGTGTTATTTTGTTTTTATTGCAGATTGATTTATTATTTGTGTTTTCTCGCATTTTGTTATTTTGTTTTTATACTTCTACCCAGCAAAATCTTTCGTAATTATTGATGTCTTTAATAATTTCCACCTTATGAATGTTTTTCTTTGACATATAGGCAATTAGTTCCGATGCATAATGTGGATTAATCTCAAACATCATATATTTTGCTTTGCTGTTTATCCCTTGGTCGATAATTCTTTTATAAAAAATAATTGGATCTTCATTTGGTACCCAAAGGGCAAGCTGTGGCTCAAATTGCTTAACTACTTGATCCACTTCATCGTCTTCATTGAATGGTATGTAAGGGGGGTTGCTGACGATTAGATCAATCGTTGCTACATGATTAATTATACTTTCATTCAGCACATCTATTTTGAAAAAATGGATATGCGATTGATTGAGTATGGCATTCGTTGTTGCAGTTTCAAGGGCATCTTCACTAATGTCGCAAGCCGATATTTTTGCCTTTGGCAATAGCCGTTTCAGCTCTATGGCTATACAACCTGATCCTGTTCCTACATCCAGTATTGTGCCCGAAAAATTCGGTAGTTTTTTCGCTATTGTGTAAACCATTTCCTCGGTCTCAGGCCTAGGGATTAATACATTTGGGTCAGTGATCATGATTGACTTGCCAAACCAACAATAGCCTAGCACATATTGCCAAGGAGTCTGCGTACATAATTTGTTTAACGCATTATTCATTGCAGTCTCCTCTGTAATGAGCAGTTCATCTTGAGCGATACAGTTGAGCGGATACTGTTTATACCTTGTCTTTTCTTGGATAAAAATTTTCAATATAGCCATTATCTCTCCTTTGTGGTAATATGGAGTGAGCCGCTCAATAAAATTATTTGTGATCGTCTCTATTGTCATTCGATTGTATTGTATAATTTAATGAGTTTTATTTCTTCATTTTGCCAGTTGTAGTGTAGTCTGGCTTTCATGCAATTGCTGCGCAATCTATCGTATAAGCCAGGCTCATAGAGCAACCGATTAACTGCATTGATTAAAGTCGTTACCTCGATATCAGTTACGAGTATGGCTATCTCAAATCTTTCATTTATCGCCCGGTATTCAGGAAAGTCAACCGCTATTTGTGGTACAGCATTATGCATGTAATCAAAAAATCTATTTGCTAATGAATAGTAATAACTAAATCCTTTGTTGCTAAATAAACTAAAACCAATTTTGGCTTCAATTGTTATTTTTTTGAGTTCATTCGGTTCTACAAATCCTTTGAATTCAACTTTGCTTTCTAGCTTATTTGTCCTCACAAGCTCCTTGCAATATTCGAGCTGGTCACCTTTCCCGCAAATGATAAGTTTATAGTTAAGTTCATTCATAGCCAGTATCATTTCTTCAACACCTCGTCCCACATTCACAGCGCCCTGATATAAGATATAATTGCCTGTCGTCGTTGGGAATATTTTGTCTTCTAATACGGTCGCGTTTCTGATGATTTCAAATTTTTGCGGATAGTTTTTTTCATATAGCTTGGCATAACAATCATTAATTGTATAGGCAATTTTAGCAGATGGCAAGCATTTTTTTTCTATCCATTGCCACATCTTTTTTGTTATGGGCCTTTCTACAATTTCTGGCAGTTCAGTGAAATATTCGTGCGCATCATAGGTAAGTATTTTACCCCTGATCTTTGCAGCTAAATAGCTGGCTAGCATACCATCTAAGTCTATTGCACCTATTATATCACATTTTATAAAAAGAAGCTTAATGAACAGTTTAATATTGTATTCTAAATAGTATAATTTACCCCGCTTGAAGAACAAAAATAGCCTAATTTGCTTAAACGATTTATTGATTAATGGCGCACTGTCAGCGTGATATTTACCTATAAGTGTTACATGAAATCCGTTATTAAGCAGTGAGTTACATGTACGCTGCATCCGTTGATCTGAATTCAATTCATTGATCACAGCGAATACAATATTTTTTTTGGATTGATTACTCACGGATGCAAATATACTTATGATTTATCAGCTCTATCTTATTGTGATCCAATAAAAATCGGGTGACCTCCTGAATCTTATCCCTCGATGTATTGGGCATTAGTGTATAGAGCTTTTCTATAGCTAATGCACGGCGATTGCCATTCAGGGAAACTAACCTTGTATTGTCTTTTAGGATGTGCTCAATCCTTTTATATATTTCATCGAACGTTTTTGGGTCTTCGATTGGTTTATAGCGATTTAGGCATACGTCACACTGACCGCAAGGGCTTGCATTAGGCTCATCGAAATAGGCCAGTAGTACTTGACTTCTACATTCAGTTTTAGTAGTGGCATAATCGAGTATTGCCTTGAGCCGTTTTTCTTTCATAGCCTTTAATTCTTTTGCTTTAACTGAGTTGGCGATGATAGATGAAATATCTAATCTTGGGGTTAACAAGGTTACTTTCGGCATATCCGTTTCAGGGAAATATTCTAAAACCTGATATTGTACTAACTGATGAAATTGCTTATATACGTTTTTTCTTTCCATCTGCAATATCCTAGATATATCGGTCTCATACACTTTTACATAATTGTCAAATACACCTTCTGTCGTCCGCAATATAAGTTTTATAAGCGGTTCATATATTGGATAATCAAGTTGAAATTGATACAAAGATCCATAGTCCGTAATAAATTTTATTGTTGAAGGGTGATGCACAGCTTCATTTAAACTTACATAATTCTCCTCCTCCAATCGCTTAAGGGAATGATAAATTGTACTTGGTGTTATGTGATATAAGTTGGCGATGTACTGTAGATCTAGGTCAAAGCTCTGATACAGACCTGATCCAAATCCAATCTTGTGCTGATTACAAAATGCGTGATAAATCCTCCTAATGGTCTCTATAGGCGGATATTGTGAATCAAATCTTTCTCTTACCTCTTTAGGATCTCCGCCATTAAACAGCAGGACGGCGTATGCTTTTTGTTCATCTCGTCCTGCGCGACCGGCCTCTTGATAATACTCTTCTAAACTTTCAGGTAACTCTATATGTATAACCGTGCGCACATCTGGTTTGTCAATTCCCATGCCAAATGCATTGGTGCTTACAATCACCCTTGCCTTGCCACTGATCCAGTCTTCTTGCTTCTTATCCCTTGTATAGTGAGGGAGGCCAGCATGATAAAAATCCGCTTTGATGTTTTCAAATTGCAGTAGCTTTGCAAGCTCCTCGGTCTTCTGTCTATTTCTTACATATACCACTGAACTGCCAGGCACATTGCGCAATATACGCTTGAGTGCAGCGAGCTTATCTTCTTCATAGATGATCGAATAGGATAAATTTTTTCGCTCGAAACTTTTCTTTAATAACAGTGGTTTTCGGAGCTCAAGTTTTGTAATAATATCTTCGCGGGTGCTCGTCGTGGCAGTGGCTGTAAGGGCTAAGGTAGGACATTCACGAATGATTTTCTTTATCTCGGGGATCTCCATATAAGAAGGCCTAAAATCATAGCCCCATTGACTTATACAATGCGCCTCATCCACTGCTAATAAATTAATATTCATCTTCTCAGCCCTAGCTTTAAACATTTCAGATTTTAGCCTTTCAGGTGATACATACAATACTTTGTATTTTCCATAGATGCAATTTTCAAGCTCCCTGTCTATTTCTTTAATGTGCATACCTGATGTGATTGCCAGTGCAGGTATGCCCTTCTTATTCAACTGCATTACTTGATCTTTCATCAAAGCTATTAATGGAGATATAACCAAGCCCATCCCTGGACTTACTATAATTGGTATTTGAAAACATACTGATTTGCCTCCTCCAGTAGGTAGAAGCGCAAGTACATCTTTTTTTGCTAAGACAGCTTGTATGATTTCTTCTTGTAAGGATCTAAAACCATCATATCCCCAATACTTTTTGAGCGCTTCTTTTGGATCTTTTATTTCGGGATACATTCTGCGTATTAATTCGGTTAAAGTTATTTAGATTTATTTTAATTGGCATTTTGTGTGCACATAACTGTTACAATCTTCGTTCCATTTAATAATTTTAAGTGGCAGCGTTTATAATTTTGTTGCTCCTATCACTTGTTACTTTGCGCAGTTTATTCATTTCCTATAAGCAGTTAGATAGGAATACACTGACTCGGAACTATGGATAATTGATTCCTAAAGAATGAATGATTGGAGCATCGCTGAGTAAGAATACAAATGAATGTCTTAGACTCAATTACTTTTTTTTAAATAAAATATTTGGGCGATGCCTCCGGCCTGGGCTCGTCAGGGCTGCGCTTCGCTCCGGTACAGGGCTGGCAGGCTTTCGGCATAAATTAATTATAACAACTGAAAGCCTGCCAGCCCTGTACTAAACCCTTATGATCCCTATCGCTTTTTTCACGATTCAAGATTTACGACACTGGATTTGTATCACAAGAGATTTTAGTATAGCCTTCAATATCTAGTGTCGAATTTCTATGATACAATTTTGGATTTATTACATTGATGTTTGATTGAAAAACTGCTCTGAGTCTAGTGTCCATTATCCAGTGTCTATTCTCTGTTAATTTGTTTGTCAAGAACGAATTGGATCTAATAAGAAAAGGCGAGTATTACCTCGCCTTTTCTATTTCTAAGGATTAACGAAATTTGTTCGCTAAAAATTAAAAACTATACCTGATGAAAAAGGTCTTACTTTATAAATCCCTGCTTCCTCTTCTTTGAATAAGTCATTCAATGCATAATCAAAATATAATCCTATACCACCAAATCCAATCTGTGCAAACATGCCATAACGATAGGGATTGGTGTTAAATTTATCCACTATTTTTACGGTTTCTTTATAATCGATATCCCATCTCAATTTTTGCATGGATTTGATCTTTAACCCAAAATAACCGCCTGCAGTTAGGAAAAATGATTTTTTGCTCTTCTTAGGATTTGAATTAAAATTTAATGCCAACGGTATGGTCATATAACTCGTTCTCAAATTGTTCTTCTTAAGATTTATTACATCGCCATTTTCATCGGTATTATAACCTATTGATACTTGATCAATTTTCGGAACCAAATATCCATCACCCGTAAAGTGGTAATTATATACATTTACACCCAATCCAAAATTCAAATTGAGTTTGTGTTTTATCAAATTCAATCGATATTTAAACAAGTGTAAGTTCCAGTTTATGGATGCTAAATTTTTCACTTCTAATGCATCTAAATTCTCGTCTAAACTCAATTTGCCATCGCTAGCTAAGAAGTTAACACCTAAATCAAGGGTAGGGGTTAACATCTCAAAGTTTTTGAGTTTTTTGGGTTTCTTTTCTGTCTTTGTGCTATCCTTATTTTCCCCATTGTCTTTATTCTTGTTCTTGCCAAGTAATAAATTTAGAGCCAAGGTAGAATCAGTAATTTCGGCATTAACTGATTTTTTTTCATTTTGTGCTGTGATGGGTTGCAGACACAATAAGAGCGCAATAATTATTGCAAAATTCTTTTTCATAAAATATAATTAATTGGTAAAAAATATTATTTGTGTGTTGTCACATTTAGGTCATTCATCTATTCTTTTTGACCTTTTACACGATGGATAAGTTTTCCTATCCTGTTGGGAATCTCAATATTTAACTCTACACTATTAATTCCTAGTGCAGTAAATATATTATCGGCTGTGTTTCCTTTGATTTTTTCTAACATAAATTCTGTAACTAACTGTTGCTTGTCTGAGGTAAATGGAATAAATTTTTCATTTGCATTTATCGTAATAAGCGGTGTCTGGGTTTCATCAACATCTATAATAGTGTTGTGATAATCGGTTAATGTTAAGGCTACCACTTGTTTTTCAATTGGGATATTGCTAGCGCGTATGGCCGGCATTTTCATATATTCAGTATCATTATTTACTGGGACAATACTGTTCATAGGATATTCAGCTCTTTTGCCTATTTCATTAACTGTGATAGCCTGATCTGTAATATTCATTGTGGGACTTTGGCTTTCCCCTTTTACTAAAACCGCTTTTTTAATAATTGGTGTTTTGGATTTTGGTTTTATGATTAAAGAATCAGATCCCAATAAATTTATTTTTTCTTGTTCTTTACTTGTTTTGGTTTTCTCTAATCTTTGTGACTTTTTTTCTTTGGTTTTATCTTGATCTCCCGTTGTTATTAGTGCAATACTCTGATCGGCTTGTTCAATTGATGCAGCCATTTTACTAGTATAGTTTTTAGCATATTCTAAGCTTGTCCTATTTTGATTTTCGGTATTGGCATATTCATTGTATTTTTCCTTTTCACTTACCACTAAATCAGGATTAGTGATCGGCTTATTGTACAGTGAAAGGATGCCTGCTAGACTAATAAAAACAATTGCTGCTGCTGCTGACCAGTAGAAATGGTTTTTTCTAGTATTGCTTACTGGCATATACAATCCATTTTTATTATTATAAATAATATTAGGTTCAGGGTATAAATAGGTCTTTTGCATCTGGGCTACTTGCCAAGCCAATTCTGTATTATGCTTGAGTTCTTTTTCAAACAAAGCTTTATCCTTAAGACTTAAATTGCCTTCTAAGTAGTCAAATATTCTTTCTTCTTCTGTGTTAAATGTTTCCATAAGATTCTTTATAATAAGGTGATAATATTTTCTGCATAGTCTGCCTAGCTCTAAAAAGATAAACTTTTACTTGCGAAGCATTTAATGCACATAATTCCCCAATTTCTTCATAATTATATCCTTCATAATCGCGCAATAAGAGTATTGAACGTTGTACAGGGCTCAATTGATTGAGTGCATCTTCTATGATTTTTTTTTGATCGGGATCAGTCAATTCTACTACACCATTTTTGCTGGTATGTAGTACCCCTAAATCTTCTTTTACAATGGCTAAATGCCTTGACTTTTTTCTACTATCATCTACTATGAGTCGATAGGCTACGGTAAATAACCATGATTTTGCTTTCTCAAGATTTATTTTTTGGCGCTCCATCCATAATTTTTCATAAGCCATTTGAACGATATCTTGCGCATCGGCAGCAATACCACTATTCTTATATGCAAATCTATATAGCCTATCGGCATATAAATCAACACTGGTATTGTATTCTTTATCGCTCATATATGGGTGTAACGGTTAGGGGATTCATAAAGTTACAACTAAGTGTAATAATTGATAAAAAAAAATGCCATCGCCATAACTACCTAAAAGTCGGCCTGTATCTTTAGTGTTTTTTACACAGTCAGCGTTCTACTAAGTTGATGGTAATTGTTTTATAAGCGCAATCACACATTTTTATTTGTAAAACAAATCCTATAGAGACTCAACTATCGCCATATTTCCTTGGAACTTTGTATTATTAGGCTTAAACAGGCTCATAGTCTTGACTTAATAGGTGGACTGGTTCAACTGTACAGGCAAAAAAAAACCGCCAATCTCTTGGCGGTTTTTTTATCTATAAGGAAGCTAATTAGTTTTTGATAAACTTAGAGCTTACTTTTTGTCCATCAGTAGCTACCTGTAATTGGTAGATACCATTAGGTAAGGTATTAATTGAAATCTTCGTGTTATTAAGTCCACTTGTAGCTGACTTGTTAATCTGATTTACTAGTTTTCCAGCCATATCAAATATGTTGATAGTTACCTCGCCAGCTTCGATCATCTCGAAATTAACTGATATTTCAGAGCTTGCAGGGACAGGGAAAATATTCAACGAACCAAAATGATCTACAACGCGAGTTACCTGAATAACGCCTAAATTAACTGTAGAACCATCCATATCAGTTTGAGAAAGACTGTAATAAGTCAAGCCTGCAGAAGCTTTTTCATCCAAGAAGTCATAAGACTTCTCATAATTTATTGTTCCTGATCCATTGATTTCAGCTAAGAATTCAAAATTTACACCATCTGTGCTTTTTGACAAAGTATAGAAATCATTTTGGATTTCAGATCCTGATGACCAAACCAATAAGTTACCATTCTTTGTAGCTGTGCCACTAAAATCAAGTAATGAAATAGGTGTTTTCTTACATTCGAATGGACCAGCAGCGGCTGAGCCTGAACTAGAACAAGCATTGTTATCAGTAACACTGAATGATACTGAGGTTCCATCACTAGCAATGATACTTAATGGAAGCTGTGATGGCAGGTATGAGCCATTAGTTGTACCAGTAATGTAGTAGTATGGTGCTGGGTTACCACCACTAACATAAACCATAACGGTAGTTTCACCAGTTGTTTCATTACAAGTAGTTGATAAAGATACTGTAATAGCACCACCTGTAGTAAATGTTACAGGGATACCATTAGCTACCTTTGTACAAGCATCAGTAAAATCAGCAACACCGTCAGCATTGTCATCAGGACCACCAACAGCTGAAAGGTAGTAAGTAACACCATACTGTGCGCCACTTAACTGGCTAAAGCTGAAAGTTCCACTATTGTTATATCCTAAAATTGTTCCTAAGGAATTGCCAGAACTTGTATGTATAACATAAGTAGTAACTCCATTTTCTGGCCAGTGGCTATCTGGGTCAGTTAATGTGCTTGATCCACTAACTGTACCATTTCCACATACTGATTGTGGCGTTAAGTTATTCATACTAAGTGCGTATGTACACTTGATACAAAGAATGTTTGATTCCTGATAGGTGATTGAACAACCGTTCGCATCAGTTACATTGATTTCAATACTTGATCCATCCTCACCACTAACACTAAAGCTAGTTCCAGTGAATGCTTCATCGGTATAACTACCAAAGATATTGTAAGGAGCTTGTCCACCACTAAGTGCAAAACTTAATGTCCATTGACCACCTGTTGATTGACACTCGTAGTTGGTTTGAGAAATAGTGAAACCACTACATGGATTAGTATTGCTACAAGGAGCAGTAACGGTGATAGATGCTGGAGTAGAGTTAGCTGAATCATATACTGTAAAAGTATAGTTTTGACCGCAAGGAATCTGAGCGCTTGTGAAGCTAGAACCATTGAAACTTCCATTGCTAGATGAATATACACCATTACCACCACTTGCTTGGAAATACACAGTGTAATAACCATTCGCTACTGATGTAGTCATAGAAGAGATAGATATAGCTGTAAATACCTGTGTACCTACACACTGACAATTTGCATTCCACATATCGTTAGTTGTATTAGGATTGCCATCATTGCAAGCTGTACCTGGAGTACAAGCAGGAAGAGGAGTACCAGCACATACACAACTGCTCTGTATCATATCGTTGATTGTATTGGCATTGTTGTCATTACAAGCTACACCAGGAACTGTAGGTCCATTACAAATACCATTGCAATCGAAATTACATGGGGTACAGTTAGGAACCATCAGTGAAGTACTCGCTTGATTACAACCGCTGATATTAGAGAAAAAGGCATCGAACACATAAGTGCTTCCATTACCTTGTACTTGTAACATTACAGTTTGTGGGCTGCTAGTCGGTGTATAAGGTGTACCTTCTATTACTAGCTGCGAACCAGCCGGTACAGAATCGTAATAAACAGTTACCATAACATCAATCATACCTGTAACAGGGTCACATCCTAAATCTGAGGAAATAACTACATTTATGTAGCAATCATCAGAAGGAGTCACGGCAAGACAATTAGGTCCAGTAATAGCTACTGAGGTAGCCGAACATGCTGGATTAGCACTAAAATAGGCATCAACATAATTAGTTGAGCCATCACCTGGAAAAGTTACGTAATGAGTCTGACCTGTACCAGTAATTGCTTGACTTACACCTTCAACCACTAAAAAACCTGTAGTAGGAGCATTAGTATATAGTGCTTGAACAGAAACAGTATAAGTGTTGTCAGCATTACAAATTAGATTAGAGCCAATTACTAAACTTAAATCACAGTTGCTTTGAGCATTCGCCACGATTCCAAAACACGTAAGGAACGCAAACGAAAAAAAGAGGAAAAATTTCTTCATAATTATTTATAAAAAATTTGGTTATTAATTTTGACGTCTAGGGGTAAGTAGGGTCACGGGCTGATAAAAACTATATGCCGCAAAGATACAGACAAAAATTGTAATTTTTAGTTTAATTGATATTAAAAAAATCAATGATATTTGCACAAATTGTGGATAACTTGTCATACATTGACTTTTTTTCCTATTTTTGGGCTGGAGTATCACTTTTACCCCTATTTTTTCTCAAGAAATTATAAACAAATTGAACAAAAAAAGTATTGCTGTTGAATTCAGTGAATTTAATTTTGCTGACCTTTCTAATTTAGAATTAAATCTATACCATAAAGCCCTTGAAGGAGCGCATAATGCTTATGCTCCATATTCGAAATTTTATGTCGGGGCTTCAGTTTTGCTTGAAAATAACGAAGTTATCGTTGGCAATAATCAGGAAAATAGTGCTTATCCCAGCGGGATGTGTGCCGAGCGTGTTGCTTTGTTTCACGCAGGATCTATTTTCCCTAACGTAAAAGTTAAAGCCATAGGGATAACCATTGACTTTGAACGATGTCCTCAAGTGGATATCGCCTTTCCTTGTGGTGGATGCAGACAGGCAATGTCAGAATATGAATATTTAGCTGGCAATCCAATCGACATCTATATTTTTGGTAAAAATGAGAGTGGCATTTTACTTAGTGGGGTGAAACAATTATTGCCATTTACTTTCGCAGGTGATTTCTTAAAGAAATAAGCACTTTCATTAATTGAATTTATCAATTTTATTATTTAATAAATTTTATTGTAAGGCTACTGAGAGTAGCTTGTATAAACTGCTTTTTTTGTAACCAGCTTTCACTAATTGTGCTAAAGCTCGATCATGGAGGATAGACTCTGGGTAAGAGACGCTGGACTAAGTGCAGTTGCTATACCAAGACACTGGACACTAGACGCAGGACACTAGACTTTAACTAGTCATATCAACAAACTTCAGGATCGTAAATGGGTCAGGCATATTATATGGGGGAATGAGATAAAAATTCACTATTTTGGCGAT
>CAYZQX010000059.1:0-14569 GCA_964480615.1 uncultured Chitinophagales bacterium
ACGCTGTAAAGCCCCGAAGAATTGAACTCATTATTGTATTATCGCAAATTCAAAATCGTGAATCGCAAATCGCTTGAACTAGACGCTGGACACTGGATATTGGACATTAGATTTTAACTAGTTACTGCAACCAGCTTCAGTATCGTAAATCTTGAAGCGGTAATCATAAATCGCGCTAGCCTATCAGTGTCGTTAATCGAAAATTGTGAATCTTGGATCGTGAAAAAGCGATAGGGATAGAAGGGGTTTGTACTGGGTGGCGGGCTTTCAATTGCTTTGAATTAAAAATGCCGAAAGCCCGCCACCCAGTACCGGAGCGTCAGCGCAGCCCCGCATAGCCCGGGCCGGAGGCATCGCCATAATAATTTTTGGTGTCGAGATACTATAACTAGGTGTTTAGCGAAATCTATGATGATTCTAATTGTTTTTCATAATTCGATTTTCATAGTCCTAGTATTAGTAATAATTTTTTCTGTACATATAATTATACCAACAAGATATTTCTATGTAAGGATACTTATGGACTATACCTAACTAATCATCTCTATTGAACTTACAATGATTAGTGAATAAAAAAAGGCCAACTAAAAATTATTAGTTGGCCTTTCTATTCTAATTTATTTTACAATTCGATCGAACGATATTGTTCCTCAATGCTTATTGTTCAAATGAAAATTTTAGCACCTTTCCTGTATTGGTTTTAGCAATGTAAAATCCATTATTCAGCTTGGAGAGTGGTACTATTTCGTTTTGGCTTTTGATGTTAAAGTTTAAACAATTTTGCCCAAGTACATTGTATATTGCTATATTGTTCTGCGCTAAATTTTGTGCAAACAAGTATCCATTAGCATAATAAATATTTGCACCTGAAAGATCTTCAATGCCTGTTACATCATCGGCATTAGCTACATAACCACTAGGCTGTGTACAAGCCTCTATTGTGGTTTCGATCTCACCTAATCCATCGCCATCGGTATCGATATACCAAGTAGTTATGCCAGTGCCATTGCATATTCCACATTCATCAACTACGGCACTACCATTGCACACACCATTACAATCTATAATGCCTATACAAGCATTGAATTCATTGTTACCATTATGGGTATGCTCTTGCATTACAAAATCTCCACTACCATTTGGTATTCTTGCGTAACCCATATCAGTAGTTAGATTCGTGAAGCTCACTTCATCGGCGATCATTCCATCGGCAGTAAGAAGTACTAATTTCTCTCCTGATGCTGAGAGTTTAAAATTAGCATGATAATCTCCTTGTGCACCATTTTCATCTGCCCATATTATTAAGTAAGAGTCGGGAGCGAGGATTGTGCCTGTAGGCATGGTCCATTTATCTAGGTACTGGTCATTGTCAGTAAGCACATAACCACTTAAATCCACTGGTTCATTAGAGCGATTGTATAATTCAACCCAATCATCATACTCACCTGCACTATCAGGTATAGCAGTGGAGTTAGATGCCATAATCTCATTAATTACTACTGGAGAATTTGCTACATAATCAGGGGTCACAAGATATACGAATACGTCGTGCTCAGCCCCGACAGGAAAATAGCTTATTGTACTGTAGCTATTATTCGATTCGGCAGCTATATAATACCTCACCCAGCTTCCACCTTCCATAGGTGGTATGATACCTGTGTATATACTATCGCCAGCTAATAGATCATTTCCTTGACCATCATCAGCTATGCTTACTTTAGTAAACTTACCAGAGAGGTCATTGCTATAATAAAGCCATACCTGTCCTACTGCGACTTCAGTACCGATAAGCGTGGTAACTACTACTGAATCAGTTGAGGTAGGGTTAGCCCATTCCACTCCTGCAGTATGATGGCTTGCCATGACAATGGTAGGTGCTACTTGCATTAGCTCAGATTCATTATCTAAGAAGGCTATGCGTGTAGCAGAATAATCATGCAATTCATTGACGCCTGAAGTGTAGGCCGAATAGGTATATAACTTTTTTGTATCGGCTTGTACTAATGAATCTATAAGGTTATCGATACGGTCGATGTGTGCATCCATCGCTGCTTCATCCAGCGACTCATACATCAATGTCCTAAAATGCGCTAAATATCTTTGACGCAAGGATGGCACGGCTAAGAGTTTACTTATTAATGGATAATCGCCATCATTGGCATGGTAAAACACAGGCCACTGTGAAGCAAGATCATCCATAAAGCTGCTATTGCCATCATACTCCATAGGGATAAAACGTCCTTGTTCTTCATCGCGAAATACATAATAATCCATCTTTCCTTTAAACACATAGCTATCATCATCCGTAAAAATAATTTCTGATGCCAATGTCCACAGTGTACGATCAATATCCATATAATCATTGAGCACCTCTTCTAGCTGTGCAGCAGGTGTATCATTAATTATGTTACATACTTCAGCGAGCTTAGCCCAAGGATCAGGAATCGCACTATTTTTGAGTGTATAATAATACATGTAGTCGGTTGTATCGGATCCTAGGTCATTCATTGCAGCGGTTCCATCACCCCAACTTGGTCCTCCACCACCTGGTCCACCACCACCTGAACCGTTAGGAGAGTCCGCTCTCCACAATACACCATCATTGTGGCGAAACCATTCTTTTATTAGTTTCTTATTTATTTGCTGGATACATGGATAGATTCCCCAATCAACATCATTCAAGTAAAGATGCACATAAGAACCTTTAGCCACAGGTATATGGCGGCGTGCACGCTGTAGATATAGTACTTCTTTCATGAAGGAAGGATCATCAAAACAGTTGTTTAGGTTTAAGGTGCTATAACCATCTATTTCTTGACCTTCAATAAAACTATCTAAGGTAATGTTGAATGATTTTTTTTGGGTGTTGCCGGCCATTTGATAAGAAGTAGCACCTTTAAATCTAACCCCTACACTATCTATTTGCACACCATCAATATTGATAGATGCCATAAGATCAGTATGACTCTGATAATTACTAGTTAATAGTGTCCAATAATTTGACTGACTAAAACTAATGCGCATTTCATGTATAATGCTATCGGCAAAAAATCCATCAACTGTTTCATTACCAGTGTATAGGATGTGCTCACTGTCATCGAGTCGCCATTCTTTTGGCAGGTTTTGAGCAGTGAGTGAGAGACCGAGCATTACCATAAGATAGGTAAACACACGTACTTGAGAGGGATGATTAAGGAGATTGAGAAAGATATTTTTCATGACACAAAAATAGATCGAATTTTTATAAATTGATTAATATTCGATTAGGTACAACGATGGCCCACCGCTTTTCATTGTTTGGATCCTTTGTGCCTGCCTAAGGAATAGGTGCAATATACTATTTGACGACAAGCATATTAGATAAAATTATGTGTACTGACAATGAAAACTCGTGTACTAATTTATATTTTGAACCCTAGAATCCTGTTCATATATTTTGAAGATGACAAGCAAAAATACAGCCATCCAATAAAAAAACAAAAAAAATACCTCCTTCATAAATTTTTTAATAATTTCATAAAGTCTTATATAAAAAGAGGATAACCGAAATACATCCGTTTACAAACGACTACAAACGAAAATAAAGCGGTGCATGCTGGTTAGCTAGATCAGCACACCTACATCTTTGCATCGTCAATCGGTTCTAATCAACCAGTCATCAATATGGATTACGAATTGTGCAAAACACATTGACAGCTTAATTAAAAGTCATATATTTTTTTATCCCTAAATTTTTTAAAATCATTATCGTATGAAAAATTTGAAAAACAACGTTCGTCTAATTGGCAATTTAGGAAGAGATCCCGAATTAAGAGCATTAGAAAGTGGCCGCTCAGTGGCCCGTGTAACCCTCGCAACCAACAGTAATTTCCGCAATGGGCAAGGGGAGATTGTGAAAGACACTCAATGGCATTCGCTCATAGCATGGGGCAAGACCGCAGAGCAGATGCACAAGATCCTACAAAAGGGTACGGAAGTTATTATTGATGGCATGCTTACCCATCGTATGTATGAAGATAACAATGGCCAAACACGCAAAATATCTGAAATACTTGTACAAGATTTCACCATACTTTCACGTGGTATCATCGCAGCACCAAAACCATTTTAATTTTTTCATAACCCTCCGAAAAATTACAATTAAAATGAAGAACATAACCAATAAAGTTCGATTGATAGGCCATATAGGTAATGACCCACAGATCACATCGCTTAATAATGGTAGTCAAATACTTAGATTGAGTATTGCTACTAATCAAAACTACAGAGGACCACAAGGTGAACCAGTGCATAAGACAGAATGGCATCAGTTATGTGCCTGGGGAAATACTGCTATTAAGATGCATGAGCAAGTGAGTAAAGGCACCCAGCTCATAGTGGATGGCAAACTTAATAACCGAAGTTATAATGATCGCAATGGCAATATGCGGTCTATATCCGAAATACTTGTCCAGGACTTTGCCATATTAGCTAAGTATAAACCAATGGACAAGACGATCTTATAATTATTACATTAAGTTGAATGGAAGATTGAATATCCCTAGTATAATTGCTACTAGCTATAATCATCGCATCAGAAGGCAAATTAAATAGCCTAAACTACAATGGGTAAAAACAGCATAAAATCATTTGATTAAATCGCTGAAATTATGCACTGGTAGGATGAACTAAACAATGCTATGTTGCATGAATAATCTTCCACTCTCCTTAGTTGCCTCAATAATCCTAGCCTTAAATACTAGCACAGGGATTATGGCAAATAATCAAATAATTTAATCATACAATTATCTCAAAAAAAACAAAAAAATTTTAATATGAAAAGTATCAGAAATAGTGTTCGCCTAGTGGGAAACTTAGGTAAAGATCTCGAATTAAAAGATCTAGGAGCAGGCCGCAGTTATGTAAAAGGCAGTGTTGCGATAAATAACAGTTATCAAAATGCAAAAGGTGAAATGGTAAAGGAAACACAATGGCATAATTTTACTGCATGGGGTAAGACTGCTGAGTTAATGTCCAAAACGTTAAACAAGGGATCAGAACTTATGATTGAAGGACAACTCAGTTCTCGATCCTATCAAGACAAGGACAACCAAACCAAATACATTACGGATGTAGTTGTGGATGAATTTATCGTACTCAATAGAGCGAGGACTACCAGTGGCCAAGACTAATCTGTCTATACTAGCGCATTAACCAGCTAGTAATTCCAATACCCTTTTCAAAAATAAACAATGAAAAGGGTATTTTTTTTGTCATAATGAATTATAGATTTATACAAGAATATGCCAACCCTAGCAAGATGTAACAATATACTTTATTGCTATTTAGATATTGCTCGACAATTCAATATTATGGGTTTATGATGCCAGACTTTGATTAGTTGTTTTAACTAACACTAGTAGCAATCATAGTCAATAAACTTTGGATAATGGTCACTGGACTCTATACAGTTGTTACTAAAAACATCAGAATCACAATGCTTATCGAGGAGTCGTTAATAACGAAATTCAATCGCTAATAGAGCAGCAGCTATAAGGATGCGGAATGGTTTAGTCTTTTCCGCTGACTCCCTTCAGGTAGGTGTTTGGTGAATAAATTGCTATTGTACTAGAGAAGTATGTGTAGAACAAAGAGGGAGACAGCAGATAAGACCGAAAACAAATCGTGCTTGCGAAGATTCTGGCAGCCATTGTAAAAAAATAAATGCCAGAAAGTGAAACCTAAAGCAGCCCGGGCCGGAGGCATCGCCCAAATCGTAAAATTTTGATCATTGAATTAACACCTATTGCCATTATATTTAGATCATATTATGATCACTTTAATAAATAAAAAAAAGTGATCTGCTATTGCTAACAAATCACTTTTTTATTTTGCTATAATAAGAAATAGCAATAATTAATTTTTAACTATTCGCTTCTAAAATACTTATGTACAATGCCCGCTGCTGCTGCTCCTGCTATAGGAACGATGATGAAAAGCCAAAGTTGAGCGATTGCCCAATCGCCTACAAAAAGTGCTTGACTGATACTTCTTGCTGGATTAACCGATGTATTAGTTACAGGGATGCTAATGAGATGAATCAGTGTTAAACATAGACCAATAGCAATACCAGCAAATCCCTTAGGGGCATGCGCATCAGTAGCTCCTAGTATTACAAGCAAGAACATAAAGGTCATTACAAACTCAGTAACAATAGCAGCAACCATACTGTAATTTCCAGGTGAGTGTGCACCATAACCATTGGCTGCAAAGTTGCCTATATCGCTGCCATTGCCAGTTGCAATGACATAAAGCACTGTAGCAGCAGCAATAGCTCCTAATACTTGTGCTACAATGTATGGCAGGACTGACTTAGCTTCTACTCTGCCGCCCATGAACAATCCCACTGTTACCGCTGGATTGAGATGAGCACCTGATATATGCCCAAATGAATAGGCGATCGTCAAGACTGTCAATCCAAATGCCAAGGCTACACCTAATAGGCCAATACCTACATCCGGAAAACCAGCAGCTAATACAGCGCTTCCACAACCGCCCAAAACGAGCCAAAAAGTTCCGATAAATTCTGCTAAACTTTTCTTCATATTTTTTATGAATTTAATAATTAATGATCAAAACATAATTTTAACCAACCGGTTCACGAATCTCTTTTTCTAATTTTTTTCCCAATTAAGTTCCTTTTCCTTACCAAACTTTTTATTTAACTATTTAATAAAGCTTTACTGCTTATTTACCTATTGCAATTAGCACTAAAAATCATTCCAATTAATTAGGGTACTAAGCTTTGCCAATAATATTCTACAACTAAGAAATTCAAAATTAATCATTTTTATTTAATAGCATCATTTATTTGCATACTGCAATGGATTATCCTAGACTACGAGCACCAAGTCAATTATCCTATATTTAATTCAAGGTTGATTATTATTATAAAAACCTGGAATAACATTTCGCTTCTGATGGAAGAAATAATTCTATCTATTGTACGATTCCAGCACTAAAGCGCTTTGTTTATTCGGAACTAAAAATAACATAGTATTACGAGTTGTTAATTTTAATACGCAAATCTAGCCTCAATACTAAATAATTTTATAAGATATGATAATTTTTGCTTAAAATTTCTAAGCCTAAATTTTACTTATATTATCTTTACAGGCTAGTTTTGAACCTATAACCTAGCACCTATTCAATTTAATGTACTGTCTTTATAATTTTAGGCAAAATATTTGGCCATGTGTAACCTATATATTTTTTATGGTATATGGTTTTTCACTTTCAGGTCAATGTCCTAGCTTTATTAGTGCATCAAGCACCTCTAACGCTCTATGTAGTGGAGAGGCAATTACACTCACCGTCTTGCTTTCGAATCCAGCAGGAGCCACTGTTACTTGGACATCACCTAGTGGACAGTCCACGATAGCAACTAGCATAAACGCTAACCCAACCAATCTCTCTGCTTGTGCTGAAATTGCAACGTATGACTACTCCATAGTATGTATCGCTGATGGATCATTGATCACTCAAGGATCTATTGCACTTACTGTATATCCATCATTGAATGTCTTCCCCATTACGGATGGTTGTATTATGAGCTTCCAAAATCCTTGTCCTGAGTGGATAATCACTTGGCAGGATGGTGCATTAACACATGTAGGATCTAGTTATCAACCTCAATACCTCACGAGTGGAAACGTGACATACACCATCAATGTTCCTAACCTCAATAATAATAATTGTGCGAGCTATTCCAATAGTCTCTTTTATGATTGTATTAATGTATGTCCGAATCTGGATGACTTGGAGATCGAGGGAGGAAATAATAATTTCTGCTACGGTAATGTCGCACATATATCCGTAACGGTATCAAATTTTTCATTGGCCAATAACGATGTTATAGAATGGACTTATGAGGATGGCACTGTCGTTACAGGTACTGATATATATCCTGAATTGATTACCGCCGATCCCTGCGGTGGCTCTTTCAATATCGACTTTAGGATAATATGTGGCTTTACACAAAACGCTGTAAATTCAGGAGGTATCACCTTAAATGTATATCCTAGTTTAGCCGCTCAATCAACAATAAGTGCTGATCTATGTCAGATTAGTGTAGTGCCTGACTGTAGTGAAAATATAGTGAGTTGGGATGATGGTATTACTTCACAAAATTCGGCATCCTATAGCGCTGAAACAGCGAGCAGTGGCAACGTAAGTTTTTTTATTAGCAATCCACTCTACCAAGCGATCTGTGGCTCTAATGAGCTGATAATACCCTACGATTGTCCACCCCTGTGTCCAGTAATAATTGACGTCATTCAGTTAGATGATGTATTGTGTGATGGCGATATCCTCTCCGCTCAGGTAATTGTTGATAATCCTACACTTGCTAAGGTAGAATGGCTAATGCCTGATAATGTTGTTATAGAAGGATTTAGCATTGCTTACAACGTATCGAATAACGCTGACTGCCCAGCAGATCAATCCATAAGCTACACCATCTATTGCTTAGATGATAATAGCATTATGACCACTGGTACTATAGATTTTACGGTACTAAAAACACCATTTGCCAGCCTTGAACAAGATAATTGTACTTACAGCATTACGACCTATTGCAGTGAAGTTAGCACCATGCTATACAATGGCAGTACGACCATTGCCACTAATACTTATACTGCTGCACCAGGTACACAAGGGATATTAACTTGGACCGCCTCATTAGACTATCCCGATGAATCTTGTGCCACCATCAGCTTAGGACAAGCCTATAGTTGTCCAGCTAATTGTCCTGATTTTATTAGTGTTGAGGGCTTGGAACAAGCTTATTGCATAGGCAATGAAATCAATTTATCTGTGGAGTTAGAAAATCCACAATGGGCCGAAGTCTTATGGCAATTACCTGATGGTACTGAAGCTACAAGCCTAAGTATTTCACACATTGCTGGTACTACTAATAGCTGCCCTGAGACATAAGAGATCGAACTCTATGTGATATGTGCACAATCACAGCAAATCATTCATATAGCCTCCTATACATTTATGGTATATCCACCACCTGCCTATAACTTCATACAGGAGGAATGTTCTACCACAATTGTACCACTATGTACGAATATATCGACTAGTTACACAATGGATGGACAGTATTACTCAGGCAACCAAGCAATATTAACACCGGGCCAAGACCAAGATCTAATATTCCACTTGACCTACACTGTATTTGATTGCGGTATTTTCGATGTGCCTAGCCACCTACACTGCCCCGCACCTTGTACTTATGATGAAGATAATATACTATTTACAGGGCAATTGGAATTTTGTAGCGAGGCTAATGAAATTGATCTTCAGGCATTCTTATCCGCTAGTAGTGCTCATACTGGTGTGTGGCAAGCGAGCAACCCCGCCACAATCATCGATGGATACAGCGCAACCATCCATAGCGCAGAATCAGGTTATCATCAGTTTTACTATACCCTAACCCCTCCAGATACCGATGAACCTGAATGTGAAATTGTAACCGATACCTTAAATATTTTTATTGAGCGTCCCGAATTAATTAACCTGCTGGATGCACCTACATTGTGTAACTACAATACATACGGATCATCCCTGAATCTAGACAGCTTGAATATTAATAATATCGAAGGCTCATGGTATATAAACAACGTTGATGCACACAATCGCCTCAATGGGAATACCATCGATTTCAATGAATATGAAGCTGGCTATTACAACCTGTATTTCAATACTGAAATTGATTACAACTACTGTGAGAACCAAACTGTCGAACTTGAATTACAAGTCGAAGAATGTAGAAACAATCTTTACCTACCGAATGCTTTTAGCCCCAATGGAGATGGATCTAATGATGTATTTAAGCCACTAGGAACAAGAATCAATGAATATACAATGTTTATATACGATCGCTGGGGACAGCAAGTATGTGCCGACACTAAAGGACTGGGTTGGGATGGCAATTACAATAATCAGAAAGCCCCTATTGGTGTATATGCCTATGTAGGTATCTTGGTATTCGACGATGGAACTACACAGCCTTTCAAAGGAAATCTTACGCTCATAAGATAGTCCATTTATTAGCCAATCATAATCTCACTAGTGTGCTTGCTGCTGCGTTTGCTGCTCCTGCATTTGCTGCATGCCTTCAGGAGTAAACATTTGGAAAAATTTTGCTAAAAAGGCCTCCCCTGAAGGGCTCAATGTTAAGTAGCTATAAGCATTATCTTGTCTTAATCGAGCATACTTGCACTCGGGCTTTTTAGAATAGTCTAGTTCGATTATAATCTTACCCTCACCATTGCGAAATACAATGCCACCATCTTGATTACACTTAGCCTTTTCAGGATCTACAGCTACTGGTACTAAAAAATTCTTGAATGTTTGTATCTCATTAGGGTCTTGTATCGATGTAGTCATAGAACCCTCCTTACTATAAAATATAAACTCAACATCCGCCGTCGTTCCCACTAGTTCTGCAAATCTTGCCAAGGCCTTATCAGCACTTGCCTGCGTTGATTGATCAGACGTCTTGCCTGCACCAGCATCGGATTTGCATCCTAACATGATAAGCAGATAAGAAAATAGTAAAACCACACAAATGTTTTTCATATTGGTACTTTTTTTCTGCAAAAATATAAAATTCTCCAAAGCTCCTATATTTCGGCATTCATACCATTGCTAAACTTACACGACAAGCCAAGATAATAATTCAAATATCTACCGTTATACCTTCCCTTGCCCTTACTGAACAGGATGTCTCATTCACACAAAATAAGGTGATTATGGCGATGCCTCCGGCCCGGGCTGCTACAGGCTTCACTTTCGTTACGGTCTTCTCCACTGCCTCCCTCTTTACTATCCTATATAGAACCTTTACCATTCAATTGCAACGTATTGATCAATAACATACCTAAAGGGAGTCAGCGGATAAGACTAAACCATTTCGCATCCCTATCGCGAATACAATACAACATTTCAATCCAATCCATAAACGACAACTCCTCACAATCATTCTGCCACAAGCTTATGTGCTATTGATAAACACAATACTAGGCATTCTGGTTTTCCACTTGTGAGTGTATGCCTAATAAGATTAAGCATCAGTACTAGGTGTATCGATCCTTCCACTTACTAAGTCAATCAAAACACAAAAAACGCTCATGTGTTTTTATACTATTTCTATTATCTTTGGTGGCAATAGTATGGTTACTTACTCAATTTTTATCTTCAACATTAGAATTACTTAATTGAGGTAAAATAGAAAAGTCATCCACACAATAAACAAGGATTTATAATTTATAACAAGAATGCCGGATAGCATCAGACTCTCGGAACTAGTAACTGTAATCGATGATTCCATCAAGGCTCGATTCGATGGATATACCTATTGGATCAAGGCCGAGATTACAGATGTCAAAAAGCAACCAGATAAGCGGTGGTGCTTTTTAAAATTTATAGAGAAAGAAGGCAATCTAATAACTACTGAAATTAAAGGCGTTTTTTGGGCTAATACCTATTATCAAGTAGAGCGATTTGAAAAGGAAACTCATCAAATTTTTACAAGTGGGCTTCAAATTACTTGTAATGTACGTGTACGATTTCACAAGCGATACGGTATAGATCTCGAAATTTTAGAAATTGATTATGCTTATGCCATTGGCCTATTAGAACTCGAACGCAAGCTAACCCTTGAACAACTCATAAATGAAAATCCTACTATTAAGTTAATGCCCAATGGTTGCTACTCAACTATGAACAATCAAACTACAATGCCAATGGTCTTTCAAAAAATAGCACTTATTACTGCGCCCAATTCTGATGGCCAAAGAGACTTCGATAAAGTGGTTGCCCAAAACAAGTACGGTTATGCTTTCTCTGTAACTCATTTTCTAACTACCATTCAAGGCGATAATGCAGCTAAGCTTATTATCAATCAGTTAAAGCTAATTGAATCAAGTAAGGATAATTTCGATGTAGTTGTGATTGTTAGAGGTGGCGGATCCGATATCGATTTTAAATCATTTAATGATTATGAACTTGCTAGATCCGTTGCGATGTTCCCAATTCCTATATTAACAGGCATAGGACACGACAGAAATACTAGCATCGTCGATCTAATGAGCAGGCAACACAAAACACCTACCGAAGTAGGTACTTACATTATTGATAAGAATATGAATTTTGAGGCAGAGATTGAATCGTTAAAAGAGCGATTTTACGATAAGGTAAATGGCCTAATTGAAAATACAAAACATGAATTGGCCAGCATTACCCAAAGAGTTAAAAATCTTCATCCTTCCACTATTATGAAAAAAGGATTTGCCATTCTCAAAATCAATGATAAAATTATTATCGACACCAGCCAAATAAAATTACATGATGAATTGCAGACCATTATGCATACCGAAATAATAAACAGTACCGTTACAAAAAAAATGAAAAATGAAAAAAAATCTGACATTTGACAAAGCATTTAAAGAATTGAGTCAACTTGTAAGAGAAATTGAACAAGATGATATCAAAGTCGATACTCTAGCTATAAAGGTTAAGCAAGCAAATGAATTAATTAATTTCTGTGTAACTAAGTTGCGAACTATTGAATCGGAGATATCCGAAGCTCAGAAAGATAGTAATACTGAGATTGACGAGGCATAACACAACCCGCAGCAATCAGCTTCGCTCGCCTAAGCGAATACATGTATTATTTGCGCTGACATTCATGAGCCCTAGGAGTTTTTTTCCTTTATTTAGGCTCTATACATTGCTGATTTATTTGGCCACTTTTAAAACTAAGCATCTCATTATTTTCAGTTGGATAGTGGGCATTACAATCCACTTAAGTTAAAAAATAGAATTATTTCCTACTAATTCCTAGGGCTTCATTCATGCGTCTTTAACAATATTCTATTCATAATTTAAGTTCAACAATAATCATTACAAAGCTGATATTAACAATTGACTAGATTATATAATAATATACTAATTTTGTATTATTAATATATCGAAAATTATAGAATTATGAGTAATAACAGCGTTAGCTTGCACAGAGTTTTTGCAGCACCAGTTGAGAAGGTGTATAGGGCATTCACGGATGCGGATGCCATGGCAGCTTGGCTCCCACCTTATGGATTTACATGTAAGGTACATGATATGGATTTTAAAGTTGGTGGCAGTTACAAGATGTCATTTACGAATTTCACAACTGGGAATAGCCATTCTTTTGGAGGTGAATATATAGAGATCATTCCTAATGAAAGATTAAAATATACTGATCGATTTGACGATCCTAATTTGCCTGGTATTATGATAACTACCATAGAATTCAAAGCAGTATTGTGTGGAACTGAAATGTTTGCAACACAAGAAGGAATACCAGCGGTTATTCCTGCTGAAATGTGTTACTTGGGCTGGCAAGAATCATTGGATAAATTAAAGCGATTAGTCGAACCCAATATTCCTGATGCCTAATTCATTTTTATCTCATCTTCTATTAATATTAAACCAAAATGCCAAAACAAATATTTATAAATTTTCCAGTTAAAGACCTTGAAAAGTCAATGGCCTTTTATACTGCATTAGGATTTACCAATAATCCACAATTTTCAGATGATGCTGGAAAATGTATGGTTTGGAGTGATCATATTTTTGTAATGATTTTAAACCACGAAAAATTTAACACCTTTGCGACTAAACCTTTAGCCGATACAAACAAATTTTTGGCGGGACTTTACGCCTTGTCCGTTGATAGTGTGGATGAAATGAATAAGATTATCAATAATGGATTACAGGCTGGTGGCATAGAGCCCAGTGAGATGAGAGATTATGGATTCATGCAGCAACGCACTATTGAAGATCCCGATGGGCATACTTGGGAAATATTTTACATGGACATTAGTAAATTTCCTGCTCAGTGATTAATACAATTCTCCCCCTAAAAATGCCATAAAAAAATTTCAACAAAAACGCTAATCGAACCATAACAAAATGCCCAATGAATCAATACCATTCATAGGGCATTTTTCATTATACAATGTTCACTATGATCCATCGCATAGCTCATTATCACAACTATCTTTAAGACTGATTGACACCCTGTACTGTACCAATTAGCTACCTATCACCTCATCAAAAACTGCAAGTCTTTATCTTCAAAAATGGCATGTCAAAAATACATTCAATTGATGGAGCAATACAAGTATTTATGAATCATATAAGTTGACTGTATATGGATATAACTTATTGCATTTTCGTTGGTGCTACACAAAGAGTCACCATATATACACTAGTTATTGTACCAAGCATTAGAGTCGGTATTCCTAAAAAAGCGATAGGGATGCGCAATGGTTTAGTCTTATCCACTGACTCCCTTCAAGCAGGTTTTCAGATACTGTGGTGGCTCTTGATCTGTAAAATTTATGTATCGATAGGATATAGAGGGAGGCAGTGGATAAGACCGTAACGAAGTGAAGCCTGGAGCAGCCCGGGCCGGAGGCATCGCCCCAATGTCGTTAAGTTAAGGAAATTAACAACAATTAACTATTTTTAATAGGAT
>CAYZQX010000060.1:0-14447 GCA_964480615.1 uncultured Chitinophagales bacterium
GTCGTAAATCCTAAATCGTTAATCGTAAATCGTTAAAAAAGCGATAGGGATAGGAGGGGTTTGTACTGGGGTGGCGGGCTTTCATCAGCTTGAGATTAATAAAGCCGAAAGCCCGCCACCACAGTACCGGAGCGACAGCGTAGCCCGGTATAGCCCGGGCCTTTAGGCATCGCCAATATGAATTTAATCTTAGTATTAATAGCCATCATTCGTTATACTCCAATTAGTAATATACTGATATCATAGATGAAGTGCAGTAATAGTGTGTTAAAATATTTTCTCACTTAATAAGTAAGGTAGCAGTAGCAATTCAATAAATACTTATGACAATGGTAGGTTTCCCTATCCTATATATAGGTAGCAATTATGTATTGTTGTGCAAAAATAATCTTGTATATGCTCAGTTAGTTGCAAAAAAAAATCCACTCATTCAATTTGAACTGTGGATTTATGATGAATAACGTTAAGCTATTTGGGTTAATATTTTTTTATAAATTTTTCCTGGTATTTGAGCATATCCGCCTCTATCATTTTATAGGCTGCAGTTGGACCAAATAATTCACCTACTACGATAACTTCATTTTCCAAATTGGAATAAATTTCAAAAAAATTGCGTATTTCAATTAACAAGTGAGGTCTTAAATCTTGGTAATGTTCCACGTGCGAGAAACCAACATCATTTGATGGAACAGCAAGAATTTTAGTATCCTGCTTGCCTTGGTCAGTCATATTAAATGCACCTATAACCTTACACTCCACTAAGCAAAGACTGGGGAGTATCTCAGTAGAAATTACGAGAATATCCAAGGGATCACCGTCATCGCATAAGGTTTGAGGTATGAAGCCGTAATTAGTCGGATAGTGAACTGATGAATACAATACCCTGTCTAGTTTTATCAATCCAGTCAGTTTGTCTATTTCAAATTTAGCTTTTGAATTTTTAGGGATCTCAATGATCGAATTTACGATCTCAGGGGCATTGTTGCCTGCTGATATATCATGCCAAGCGTGCATTTTTGATTTTTTATTGATTGCAAAAGTACATTATCTGTTGAAATATTTTGATTAAATATTATTGTTAAAATTGTATTTTTTATAAATTAATTTTGAATCTTTTGTTCTTTTTGGGTGTATGGCGGGATGGCTTAGATTTGGATGAGGGTCATTATCAGCTTAAATGGCGATTGTAATGGACCTACTGGATCTGTTAGAATAATTCTATTGTGGCGATGCCTAAAGGCTCGGACTGCTACAGGCTACACTATCTGGCATTTATTTTTTTTCAATGGCCGCCAGAATCTTCGCAAGCTCGATTTGTTTTCGGTCTTGTCCACTGTCTCCCTCCTCATCCTTTCAAAATGTTTTCCTGCCTGAAGCAACTGCATCTCTTCCTATATCGCAAAAGTATAGGGAGTCAGCGGACGAGACTAAACCATTCCGTATTGCTATCCCTTTTTCATTAGGTACAAAACCCGATTTGCAATTCACAATTCTGAGTCCTCTTACATAGTTATCAAGAACTAGATGCTATAAATAATTTGTGATTCAAATTTTTTTATTTTGTGATTCTGAATCTTGTAGCATTAGTCAAATTATGGATTGTTTCTGTCAATAATTGGCTCTTGAGAGGGTGGATCTGATCACTGAGATATTTCCACTATCCAGGGTCGGTTGCTCAATCATGTCATCCTTTCTGAGTTGATTATTGTTATGATTATTGTGCCGTGTTAGCGCTATTCATTCGGGTTTTTGAAATTTACTTATTTTTAAGTCACTCGTTATTTCTTTCCTATGTCTAGAATCCATTATTCATTATCCATCACCTACAATTTGATTTGGGATTCAAGAATGTGGATTTATAATGCTTAAGATTGTTGGAATTTATTTAATTCGTTGTTAGGGTAGCCTATGTTATCCATTTTCGGGTGCTCATAATAATTGGATAATTCACTTGATAGGTCATTACCACTATAGGCTTAGATGATTATAGCAGCTGCTTTTTGCTAGACTAGTTCCTGCTATTGGATCTCAATCACTATTATAAGTACAGTGCCAAGTCGATGATCAAGATCAATGGGATTAACTATGAAGGATATAAATGATCATAAACAGGCCAACTATCACTTGTCGTTTTATGAAGCTAAATAGAAGTAGCTATGCTCGGATTATATTTTTTGAGCTAATTTCCCATAGCAATTAAAAAGCAATATTGTCAAGGGAAAGCGCTAGATGCGTATTCAGTATTTCCAAAAGACAATATTTTTATGCGCTCATATTTCAAATTTTAGTACTCGAAACAGTATAGATTACAAAAAAATGGGTTAATAAATTGTGATTATTTAGCCTTCTGTTTTATCTTTTGTATTCCAAATCGAAAAGATTGGTACATGGATTACCATGGTCTATTTTGCATATTGATACTTAGATTAATTCTAAAATGAATTATAACAATCGAATATAATTCGGTCTGTGTTATGCTTATAGATAAATAAAATGGAGTTTGTTTGAATCTAGGTCATGGCTTAGAAGCTGTATCATTAATTCAGTATGTCAAAATATTAGCAGGATAGAATGTAAGAGTGGAATTATAAGAAGAGTAGTCTGATACTATGATTTATTGCTATGAGATGATGCATGTTTTTTTTGTTTTTTTGAAACATGGTATATAAAACTATTCAAAATTTGAAGGATGAAGAATAAAATGTCTAATAAATTGTTCACTTAATGCAGATTGCAAGAACGATAGAGTAAAAACACAATGTAATTGAAGAGGAATAATGGTATTATTGATTGTATAACACTAAAATTAGGGTGATTATCATAGATTATAAATCATTTTATGTGGTTAATATTGAATAAAGTGAGGTTATAAATTGTAAGGGCTTAGTATAGTGTATAGTTTTCTATATAACTTTTGATAATATTTTGAGTGAATAATGGTTGGTTGTAAAAAAAATTATCAACATAGTTTGAATAAATAATCAAAAAATATTCATTAAAAATACCCTCTAGAAATAAGGAATAAAAAGACAAAAAAAATGAATTGTAAACTTAGAAAGAAGTACTAAAAAATCCTAGTAATATCATTGTGACAAAGCGAATAAGGTGGGTTTGTGAAATGATGCTAGGGCTTATGGAAAAGGGTTTTTATCGTATATGGATAAATAAAATCCTTTATAGTAAAGGGTTTATAAAAATGATAGTGGTATATAAGCAATATGTGTAAATCGTTGTTAGGCTATGTGAGTGTGCAAGTCGTACTGATAATGTAGTATTATGAGTCTTCGTTAAAGTGAGTATTAAAGTGAAAGCTAAATAATGAAATGGTTAATGAAAATAGAACTGTAGCAAAGAATAAAATTACAAAACAGCTCACTTATTAACACAACTACTTATGATATGTGTATAATTTTTTTTTAATTTGGAATAAATCTTGTTTAATATTGTAGTGTAATTAATTAACCCTTTATTTTTTAATCAAAATTTTTAAAATGGCTGAAGAAATCGTAAATCCAATGATGGAATCATCTGAAAATTCAGGTAGTCCAAAAAAGGCACGTGCCAGAAAGTCTGCAAAGTCAGGTGCTAAGAAGACAGCAAAGAAAGCTGCTGCTAAAAAACCTGCTGCAAAGAAAGCTGCTGCTAAGAAAGGAGCTGCAAAAAAAGCTGCTGCTAAGAAGCCTGTAGCTAAGAAAGCTGCTGCTAAGAAAGGAGCTGCAAAGAAAGCTGCTGCTAAGAAGCCAGTTGCAAAGAAAGCTGTAGCTAAGAAAGCTGCTGCTAAAAAAGGAGCTGCTAAAAAGTCAGTTGCTAAGAAAGCTGCCGTTAAAAAAGGAGCTGCTAAGAAAGGAGCTGCTAAAAAAGCTGTAGCAAAAAGACCAGTAGCTAAGAAAGCTGTTGCTAAGAAAGCTGCTGTTAAAAAAGGTGCTGCTAAAAAAGCTGTTGCTAAAAGACCTGCAGCAAAAAAATCTGCTGCTAAGAAAACAGCTCGTCGCAAATAAGATTGAATTTATCAATCTTAAGAAATGGGGTCTCAATTTTATTGAGACCTTTTTTTTTATACCTAGTACTCTTAGCCTTATATTGATTCTATGAACTTTCGATCGTTGCATGCTTTTTTCTATATTACTTATTCTTTAATTTTTCTTTTTGATTATGTCCTCGTAAGTTCAATTTTTGGAATAATTTTTAATATTTTGTTTGGCCTATGGCATTTACTCACTAATTTTGAAGTACTTATTTTATGAGTTTAGGTCAAGACATATTTTTTAGCTTTTTGATATAAATACATTCCATTAATTTTGATTGCCTAATGCAGCATGTATCCTTAACTGTTACTCAATAGCTCTAATCAGAATTTGTATTTTCCTTCCTGGTTAATAAGTCCTTGATATTCCAATGAGCATGTTTAAAAGGAGATGATTAGATTTATATGTTTTTGGTAGGTGCATAGGATGGCCATTAGATAAGCTTACTTAAAATTGCCATCAGCTTAGAGGGCCTAACTGCATTTTCCTAAGTTAAGCACATTTATTAAAAAAGTTCTGATACCTGATTGTATATAGGTTCTTGTATAAAGTCGCAATAGTTAAATTTCATATTGATGTGGAGACTTGTTTTTTTTCATTTAATCATGATGGACATACTTTGTTATCAGCTATTTGAATAAGGATAATGGATATGTTTTTCGTTTATGTTTGCTAAACTAAAGTTTGATAAGTAGAACTCAGGATGTTGATGAATTAAAGAAATGAAACATTTTTCTTCCAAGTTGCTCCTTATTTATATTACTTTTGTTATTCTAAAAAAGGCTTTTTTCTCAATTATTCGGGTAGGATGGAGACACATAAAGATATTGCAGTCATATTGGTTGCTGGTGGCCAAGGGTCGAGAATGGGCAGTTCTTTACCCAAACAATTTTTACAGATTGGCGAAAAGCCTATACTAATTTATACCTTAGAGGTATTTAGAAGGTGTATGCCTCAAGCATTGGTCCTCATCGTGATGCATCAGGATTACATTGCCCATACTGAATCTCTTATAGCTAGCCACAATCTTTTCGATAAGCTAATGATCGTAGCAGGAGGCGATACCCGCTTTCATTCCGTACAAAATGCCTTAGCACAAGTGCCTGAGACCTTTCGACTAGTGATGGTACACGATGCGGTGCGGCCACTGGTCACAGACAAAATGTTAGATGAAGGTATCTCCGCCTGCAAGGGTGGGCGAGGGGCCATACCCGTGGTTGCCATTAAAGATTCCCTCAGGAGGCTAGAAACTGGGCAGTCATCCTTTCCGCTTGATCGCTCACAAATTGTCGCAGTACAGACTCCTCAGATATTTCCTTTAGACAGACTAAAGGAGGCCTACAAGCAAACTTATCAGGATTCATTTACAGATGATGCTGCCGTCTTCGAAAAGGCGGGTTTTGCCGTCAATTTGTACGAGGGCGATCGCCTGAACTTGAAGATTACTTTTCAGGAAGACATTGATTTTGTGAATTATATTTTTCATTCAGGGAAGACAATGTAAAGAAAAAATCAGAAAGAATGATAGGTATTAAACTTGGAAAAACCAGATAGCAGACAATTGACGCTAGTAGATGGGCAATTGCCAGTTCAAACTATCGCTAGGAGCGACAATAACTTTTTTGTAAATTAAAAGACCCGGGCTTTTAGCTTATCTGCTAAATATTGGGTGTTAATGAACTAATCATAAAATTCATATTTCAATAATAAATTGAGTGAGATGTCTTAGCTGAAATAAAAAAGGGGAAGACCCAGTCTTCCCCTTATCCAAAAATAAATTGAATATAATTTGCTTGATTCCACTACTGCTGATATTCAGCTTAACGTCCAAAAAAGGACTAGTAATGAAATTCAATGTTGATAATAAAGCGCGCCGACTATAAAAAATAATCGCAAAATACCGTTCGCAATGCCTTTCTTAGAATCGGCAATTAGTATTCATCTTCGTTAAAGAAGAAGTCATCCTGCGTAGGATAGTCTGGCCATATATCTTCAATAGACTCATAAAATTCGCCTTCGTCTTCTAGCTGTTGCAAATTTTCTATCACTTCGATAGGTGCTCCAGATCTTATGGCGAAGTCAATGAGTTCATCCTTAGTTGCTGGAAAGGGAGCATCCTCCAAGTGAGAAGCTAATTCTAGTGTCCAATACATTTTCCGTAATTTTCCGCAAAAATAATTTTAATATTTACTTTTGCAACACTGTTTTAAAATATTAATAATATTTTTTTCATTTTTTTTGCTTATTTCACTAATAAATTGCTATAATCCCAACATTTTATTGATTATTTCTTCCTGAGTCCCAATTTACTTCTGAAATGGAAAGGCGCTGGTTGATGGTTCTTGCGAGGGTAAAGAGGGCATCGCTGAGTCGATTCAAATAGATTATTGAAATACTTTCGGTCTCTGGTTCTAGTTCTTTGAGTGTCACTACTCGTCTCTCGGCGCGGCGACATACACACCTGCATATGTGGGCTTGTGCTGAACCCTTACTGCCACCAGGCAATATGAAATTTTGTAGGGGACTGAGCGCAGTATCCATCTCATCAATCCATTGTTCCAAATCATCGACTGAGGCCTGTTCTAATTCGGGAATCCAAGCATTTTTTTTGGCTGGATTTTTAGCAAGTAGTGATCCCAATACAAATAATTCATTTTGGATTTTTATGAGCTTTGCGATTAACTCTTCATCTTGAATCATATTAGTGAGTAAGCCAATATGGGAATTTAATTCATCTACTGTGCCAAATGCTTCGATGCGTATATTATCCTTGCTCACTATACCCCCACCAAAAAGGGAGGTACTTCCTTTGTCACCTGTCTTGGTATAAATTTTCATAATTGGAATTGGTTGTTTATTTCTGACATATAACCATTGATAAAAATTTTATCTACATCGCATATATCAAGCCATTCTTTATGTTCAGGAAGGATCCATTGAAAATTGATATGGTCATTGAGTTTATGTGACCAGTGAATATTTTGACACAGAAAAAAGCTAAATGGAACAAGATCGTTTTCAATGGGATGTATGATAGTTGTAATGAAAATTATGGAATCACATTTCATTTCTAACTCCTCATGTAACTCGCGTATGATGGCTTGTTCAAGTGATTCATATTTTTCTACTTTACCACCAGGCATTTCCCACTTGCCGCCATTGACACCTTCATATTTTCTTTGAGCGAGCAATAGTCTTCCGTTTTCTAATATTGCAGCACACACAACTTTCACTTATGTCCTAATTCATCACTATCAATTAATCCATCACGCATACGCACGACTCTGTGCGCATAACGCGCGATATCTTCCTCATGAGTTACGACTATTAAAGTATTTCCAGCTTTGTGAATTTCATCGAATATACCCATGATTTCAATACTTGTTTTGGTATCTAAGTTTCCTGTGGGTTCATCAGCTAAGATGATAGCAGGGTCATTTACGAGTGCACGAGCGATAGCAACCCTTTGTCGTTGACCGCCTGATAATTCATTGGGTTTATGTGTTCCACGATTTTCCAGCCCTACGGATTTCAAGACTTCTATGGCCCTTTCTGTTCTTTTTTTATAACTCCACCCAGCATAAATCAATGGCAAGGCTACATTTTCGATTGCTGATAAGCGCGGTAATAAATTAAAAGTCTGAAACACAAATCCAATTTCCTTATTTCTTACAGTAGCGAGCTCAGCATCAGTCATAGTAGAAACCAGCTGACCATTCAATATATAGGATCCACTACTCGGAGAATCGAGGCAACCTATAATGTTCATTAAGGTAGATTTCCCAGAACCCGATGGCCCCATCAAAGCTAAGTACTCATTCTTTTTCACAGTTGCATTGATACCATTCAGCGCGCGAATTGTCTCGTTACCCATCTGATAGATTCGAGTGATTGCTGAAAGTTCAATTATCGTATTCGACATTAATTATTTTATAACTTTAGGAACGCGATAATATCCATTTACAAAATCGGATGAATTGACATGCCGATCTACAGGTGCTAATTCCTTATCAACCACATCTTCCCTTGTTACAAAATTGAGATTGTATTGCGCATCTAAATCCACACTCGAAGTATCCACTTCTTGAATCTTTGTAACAAAACCCACCATTTTTTCTAAATCCATTGCGATTGCTCTTTCTTCTTCAGGATCAAAAGACAATTTCGCAAGCTTGATAATTTTATTAATATCCATCGCTATTAATTCATTGCAAATCTAAGGCTATTTTTTTGCATTCGCAAAAAATAAATTTACCATGAACTGTATCTATAACAGTGTTTTATAGACTGCTTATTTTCAATGCCTATTAATAGTTGGCTTGTTTAGGTTAGGCCATATAGTTTGCTATTAAAACATTCTTATTAATTGACTTCAGTAATTGTATATTTTTCTATAATAATGAAGGCTTGTTTTATAAATGATTATTGATGAATTATGGCGATGCCTTACAGGCCCGGGCTGCTCCAGGCTCCACTGCGTTTCGGTCTTGTCCACTGACTCCCTCTAATATCTATCAATTATTATTACTCAGCACTATTGTATCTTGTACTTTATAACATTTGTACAGGGAGTCAGCGGACAAGACTAAACCATTCCGCATCCCTATCGCTGGCTGCACGAATTGCGATTGGCTATCTCGATTTGCGACTCACTAAGCATGATATTGGATTTGCCATTAATAATTTTGTGTCTTGAGGAATGAACTTATTTATGAAAATAATTAAGTTAACTAGGGTTTGCTCAATAATTCCGAAATCTTTTAAACTAAACGATTATAGAATATGTAAGTGCAAATGAAATGTACAAGAATTGCTGAGTTTTAGTAAAAAAGCTTGCATCAATTATAATAAATGTCATCTCGTGGATATTGCTTTTTTGGAGTGTATTCGCGATAGGGATCGCAGCGACACCCCACAGCGACTTTAGGAGCGAGGAGTATAGCGTAGAGCCCGGGCCTTAGGCATCGCCAAAGTCGCATACTTATGAGTTATTTAGTAAGCCCTAACTAATTCGAATTTTTAAAAAAGTCTAATAGCATTTATTGCTGATTATAAATAGTCAGACAAAATTCTTTTGAAAATTAATAACAGATTATTAATGTTCCATTAGTTTGAGCACCATTTCTTTTAGCAGTTCGGTAGGGTTGTTAAATCCTTCATTGTAACCTTTGTTTCTTAAATCGTAGGTTAGTAATAATTGCAAATTTCTTTCTACTAAATGCAGTGGATAATTGTTTTTAGCAACATTGTAGTCGCGCAAAAAAAATGGCAATATCCCTAGTGTCTTTGCTTTTTCGGCATCCGAGTGATTAGGTACATGGTGTAATAGATAGAGCTGGTTAAAATAGCGGTAGAGTGTTCCTATTACGAGTTCAAAAGGAGCAGCTTTGGGATTTCGTTGAAAATATCTTACGATGCGCATTACTTTTTCGTGTTGTCTGCTGCCGAGATGTTTATTCAGCTCAAACACATTGTATTCCCTTGAAATGCCAATGTATTCTTCTACGTGGTGGCTATTGATAAGATCACCTTTCTTTAATATTAGCTTGAGCTTAGTGAGTTCATTGTCTATGTGACCTAAATCGTTACCTAAATACTCAGCCATTAATTGTATGGCATTGTTCTCTGCTTTGAATCCATCTTTTTTTAAGTGATTATTGATCCATTCAGGCACTTCATCTTCTCGTATTTTTTTTCCTGAAAAATAGACTGCTTCTTTTGCGGCCTTCTGTCCAAATCCAGTCCGCTTATCGAGGGTCTTGCCTTTGAGTGCTAGTACAAGGACTGAATGTGAAGGTGCTTTTTCAAGATAGTTTTTAAATACGTTTAAATCCTTTAAGAACTGTGCTTCACGAACAATCACTACGGTCTTAGGAGCCATCATAGGGTACTGGGTCACTGTATTGAGGATTGTAATCTCATCTACATCTTTTCCATATAATACAGTTTGATCAAAGCTTCTTTGATCTTCAGGAAGGATATTGTTTTCTAAAAAATCAGTAATGTCATCGGTATAAAATGATTCATCACCATCTAGGACATAAAGTGATTTTATCTTACCCTCTTTTACATCTTTTTTTATCTGATCGATTGTGTACACAGTATTACCATTTTAGGTGTTTCACGGAAGTTCCATTATTGATTAATTCATTGAGTGATGATACGCCTATTTGAAGGTGTAATTCTACGAAATTGGAGGTCACTTTGCTATCACTTTTTTCAGTTTTTACGCCTTCGATTACCATAGGCTGATCGGAAACTAATAACAATGCTCCTGTAGGGATTTCGTTCTTGAATCCAGTTATGAATACAGTCGCAGTTTCCATATCTACTGCCATGGCACGACATATCCTCAATTTTTGTTTAAAAGAGGTATCCCATTCCCATACACGGCGATTAGTCGTATAGACCGTACCTGTATAATAATATTTATTGTACTTTCGATTGATAATGGATGATATCGATTTTTGTAGTGCAAATGCTGGAAGCGCGGGAACTTCAGGAGGAAAATAGTCATTACTTGTACCTTCACCTCTTATAGCAGCTATAGGCAAGATGAGATCACCTAACTGATTTTTTCTTTTTAATCCGCCACACTTGCCTAAGAACAAAACTGCCTTGGGATCTATAGCCGACAACAAATCCATAATGGTTGCCGCATTGGGACTACCAATTCCAAAATTTATAATCGTTATATCCTTGGTGCTGGCATTCGGCATAGGTCGATCCTTGCCTACTATCTCTACATTATTCCATTCAGCAAAAAGCTCAACATATTTATTGAAATTGGTAAGTAGTATATACTTGCCAAAGTCGCCAATTTCTCTTCCAGTATAACGGGGTAACCAATTGGTTACGATTGCCTCTTTTGTCTTCATTGAATATTATTTTATGCAAAAATCAATAAAATTTATCGAATGAACTAAATTCACTCAATATATTATTTTTTTATACCATCTAATTTGGGAAATTAAAGCCTTGCTATTTTGCTTGTAATGCCTTTAATTGTATAGCATTTAATAAATATCTTTGTGAAGATGCTACATCTAAAAGCACGATTTGCACAATATTTGCTCGTGTCATTGTGACAGAAAGTGATTAATAAACGCTGTACATGTTTGTAAAGCTTAACTGCATTAAGAGAAATATTAGCGGAACCCATTTCTTGATCGAATGCTCTTTGTTGTTTTTGCGATAGGGAAGCCCCTCCTAAAACCTATACAATTTTTCTCCACCGTGAGTGACAGTAATTGGATGTTATTGGGCTCTGTCCTTAGGATTGAAAGGGTTAGTGCATAGCTGATAGGTTCAAACTGCTCATTGTGCATCTAATTTTTCTATAACTCTTACACCTTAGTTTATTTTTTTGCCATATTTTTCCGCATAACTATGAAAGTCAATTGTTGTGGCTTGGGTTCGAATATGGAAAGTTCATTAATAACTTGTAATAATCAAATCTTTTGTTGTTAATTTTGCACGAAAATCAAATGATTTTACGAAAATCTATTTCTTAGCATCTTCAAATGAGGATCAGCAATAGATATTGATTATTTATTAAACATTAATAGGTTGTAATGAATGAACTTCCACTTCTCAATTTCCCCAGCTATGAGTTTAAGATCACAAGGAATAATGAAGGTCAATTATTTATATTAGATCCTGTGCGAAGAGCTGAAGTATCGCTTACACCTGAGGAGTGGGTAAGGCAGCATGTAATACAATATTTTCAGAGCGCGTCGATTTCAAGAAGTTTAATAGGAGTTGAGAGATCTTGGAAGATCAATAAGCAGCAAAGAAGGACGGACATAATAGTTTTTAACAATGAATTGCTACCTATATTATTGGTGGAATGTAAATCTCCATTTGTAAAAATCACAAGCAAGGAAATTGAACAAATTCTCAAATACAATCTCCATTTTAATTGTAATCGACTATATGTCACTAATGGCATTGTGCATTATTATTATTTCCGCGATGGGGAAACCTCTCACCTATTATCTCGTGAATTAATTGCAGATGATATGCTCAAGGAGTGGCTCAATGTGAAGTAACAACCTATTTTTAGGAGTAAGGTGAATTGGTGTTATTATAACTTCCACCCACCTTGTTTTTTTTTCAATTAAGGGGGCATAATACATTTTAGTTTGTAAATGGTAAAGAATTGTTTATTGAATTCGTTCTAGTTTTAGCATTAGAATAATTTTTATTTTTCATGGAAATTCACTTGATAATCGCTAAATACTTTTTGCTTGAAATGAACGATAAGATGGGAATATGTTATTATTGTGAGGAAGAAAGCTCCTGTTATTTTTTTTGTACTTATTTGTGGGCTTGTTAGCCTTGACGTAAAAAAGATAGGTGGAAAAAATCTGGGATACTTTGGGATATTATTGATTAATAAAATTGTATGAATGCGCGATAAAAATTTAGTGGGACAGGCAAGAATTCTGAACCGAAATTGGGCATCCGATAAGGTTGTACTGAGAGGTTTTTCAATAGATGATATTTCCACACATTTTAAATTTGGGAGCAATTATGACTCTGAAAGCGAACGCTTGAGAGGACATCTCAACTTTCCATTGCCTAAGGAAAAGATTGAGGAGATCGTCAAGAATCGGCTTGCTCGTCAAGGTGACACAGATGATTTTTGGTGGATTATTGAGGATAAAAAAGATCAAGTCATCGGCAATATCCGAACCTTTAATACTATACCACAGGCTGGTAGTTTTGCTTACGGCATATACATAGAAAAAAAATATTGGGGTAAGGGTTATGCACAAGAAGCCTTAAGGTTAGTATGTAATTATTTTTTTGGTGAGCTGCGCTATCAGAAACTCACGACCATCGTCAATTCATTCAATGAAAGATCTATCTTGTTTCATCTTCAGTTTGGCTTCAAAAAAGAAGGACAGATAAGACGTGTACAATACAGTCGCGGCCAGCATTATGACCATATTTATTTTGGAATTACCGTAGAGGAATATTGTAAAAAATATGGCAAATTTTATTGAGCATTTAACCTGTTCATATTGCCAACAAGGAATAGTTTGTTATGATGTATTCTTCGAAGGTTAGTCCTAAGTAGCTTACAATGCAGCGTTGTATAAATCCTTAAAGTCCGCTCTGGATACAGGTTTTGGATTGTTAGGATGCGCAAAATCTGCGATGGCTAGGTCGGCTAGTGTTTCGATGTGTTCAGACTTTACACCGATGTCGCGCAAGTGCAGTGGGATATGAACTTTCTCATTCAATTCGGTGAGGTAATCCACTACAGCTTTACCAGTATATGAATGCAATTCGAGTGTCATTGCGATGCGCTTAAACTTATCTTCACAGCCTGCAATATTAAATGCCATACCATAAGGCAGATTGACTGCATTAGCTAGACCGTGATGAGTATCCAACAAAGAAGATAGTGGATGTGCAAGACTATGTACTACTCCTAATCCTTTTTGAAAGGCAACGGCACCCATAAGGGAGGCAATCATCATCTTAGCTCTGGATTCGAGATCAGGTTTATTAGTTGCAGTTACGATAGCATCTTTAATTAATGAAATGCCTTCTAAGGCAATACCTTCGCACAATGGATGGTGCATCTTAGCGAGGTAGGCTTCCATATTATGGGTGAGGGCGTCCATACCTGTAGCAGCGGTGACGGCTGGTGGAAGATCCATCGTTAGCAATGGATCGGCAAATATGATTTTTGCTAAGAGCTTAGGTGAAAATAATATCTTTTTCTGATGAGTAACATCATCTGCGATAATAGCACTACGTCCTACTTCGCTGCCAGTACCAGCAGTTGTGGGTATGGTAATAAAATGAGGAACATCATTCGTAACATAGACATCACCACCGATTAAATCATCATATACGAATAGATCTTCGCGGTGATTGATACGAAGTAGTATGGCACGCGCCACATCGATAGCAGCACCACCGCCTATACCGATTACTGAGTCACAGTGACAAGCATCATATACCTCCGTGCCATTATATACATCGGACTTAACTGGATTTTTATGAATATTGTCAAATACTTCGTAGGCAATATTTTTAAGTGCCAAATCAGTTTTGATCGCCTTAAAAAAATCAAGTCCTGACACCACACTATCCGTAACGATCAATGGTTTTTTGAGCCCTTGACGCAAGATGTAATCACCTAATTCAGCAACTGCTCCAGCACCAAATCGGATGATAGTAGGAAAATTATATTGTACTATTTTATCATAGTGCATACCTTACTAATTTTTTGTCACAAAGGTAATGAATTATTGTTGATAAGGAATTGCCGCGGAATAATTTTGAGATGCAATAATTCCTTTTGTTCTTGAGGGATAGGGTAATTGCAGTTATCAAATATTACTTTCAAAGGGCGAATAGCATAAAGCACCGCGGAGCGATTATTGCTTATCATTTATCAAG
>CAYZQX010000061.1:0-14404 GCA_964480615.1 uncultured Chitinophagales bacterium
CCGGGCCGCAGGCATCGCCATAATCGCATACTTATGAGTTATTTAGCAAGCCCTACCATAGATAATCAAATAATTGCAAGCAATTAAGCGTAAGTACAGGTTCAAGTTGCTCATAAAAAACAATTATTATTAAAGAAAATCGGGCTTGAATGGCATCGCCTTTTTTAATATTACTGATTCAGAAAGCAAGCCCCAATTACAAGCTAGGTTATATTAAAATTTTGCAATTAACATTTCCTTTAGCTTTACGAATACTTATGATTTTTTTTATCAAAATCCGGTAGGACATTTTATTTTTCGCTTGCTGGAATATCTAGGTTTTGGTATTCTCGATTCCTTTATCCTTGTCTTTGATTTTTTGGACTTTTTATGTGTGGTCTTTTTTGAGTTATTGGGGCGGCGCTCTGAAAAGGGCGATGGGTTTTTCACATCCTCTTTAGCAGGCTCCATAGGTTTGTCTTCCACCTTGGGGACTGTGGAGTTCTTAACATTATTTTGAGTAGCCGCATCCGGCTTATTAGTTGTAATAGGAGGGCTTGTATTGACTGCTGGAGGTGTCGCTGGTTGTCCCTTTCCACCTACCCGATTGTTAGTAGGAGGTGACATAAAGGTATAGAGCATTTTTAATGTATCGCTTCCCGCTTTTGGGATATTGATATTTACATTCTGAGAGCTTCGTGTGACTACATCGGCGATATTATTGTTGTTATAATATACACTTAGATATACTGTATCTTTATTTGAACTGATAGCATACCGCCCATTACTATCAGTGGATACACTATTAGTACTATTTTTTTCTTCGATACGCACATTGGCTACAGGCATTTTATTCTCTTCATTGAGTACGATACCTGTGATTTCTTTTTGACCTTTAACAAATGTTATTGGGAAGGAGAGCATAACCAATAACCAATATGTATGGACAAACTGTTTCATTAGTAACTTATATAATAAAAGAGCATTGCAATAATTATATAATTTATTAATAGAGGAATATGAAGCTATCATTATAAAATAGACGATAAATATAAAATAAGTAATTATAGAATTATGTTAAAAACATAAATTAAAGTGATAAATAATAATGCAAGGGACTAATATTCCTCCCAGCTTTGTGATATATGCTCATCATTTTCATCAGGGTGAATATCTTGGTTATTACAGTATTGGGCTGCCGCATCTAATTGGTCATAAAAGTCCTGACCATATTTACGTATCAGCGCTGTTTTTACAAATTTATATACAGGCACTTGTAGCTCCTTTCCCAATGCGCAAGCGGGACTACAAATATCCCATTTAAAATAATTAACTGCTTCAAAACTATCATACTTAGAAATACGCACGGGATACAGATGGCATGAAACAGGTTTTTGAAAACTGATTGCCCCATCTTCATAAGCTTTTTCTATCACACACTTAGTAATGCCATTATCATCGAAAAGAACGTATGCGCAAGCCCTGCCATTGACTAATGGAGTTGATTGCCCACCTCTTGGGTTGGTAACCATGTATCCTTGCTCGGCTATGGCATTCAGTCCTTCAGGGCTAAGATAAGGTTTCACAGTTTCTAATATATCTTTTAGTATTATCTCTTCCTCTCTTTCTAGGGGTGCACCTATATCGCCTTCCACACAGCAAGCACCTTTACAAGCCGAGAGGTTGCATACAAACTGGGCTTCCACTACATCCAAGCTGACTATTTTATCATCTATAGCTATCATAAATCTCTTAAATTATAACTCTAAAAACAGGGTCAAAAGTATATTAAAAAATATGAAAACTGCGTTATTGGTAAAAAAAGACAAAGGATTTATATATATTTTCAGATATTTGAGGATTGCCACCTAAAAGTTAATCATTTTGGATATAAAGCTCAATAAGGAATCATTATTTCAATTAAGTATTTTTACCCTATTTGGGTTTTCTGCTATTGGCTTTGCCCTTATCTATTGGGCACAGGGTGTTTCACCAAAAATTGCGCTTTCTGAAGGCAAAACCATTTATATCCAATTACTTCTTGGACTTTTATTTGGTCTAGTTGCAGCATTATTGGGATTAGTCCTCATACATCTACCCTTTCTCAAAGGTGTATCGACCTATTTCGACGAACTATTTTCCAGACTTAACTTAAACATCAACGACATTATATTCTATAGTTTTTGCGCTGGCGTAGGCGAAGAAATATTGTTTAGAGCGGGCTTCCAACCCTTGTTTGTAATAGGCTCACAACCCATTGTTGGGATCGCCATAACCTCCATCATATTTGTACTGGCACACGGCTACATTAGCCTCAGAAATTGGAAAATGACGTTTTATGGATTCTACCTAATCGTTATTTCGATAGGTCTTGGTATTCTATTTTACTTATGGGGAATTTTGAGCGCTATTGCTGCTCATTTTTTCTATGATCTACTCATGTTTGCCTATTTATTATTTTGGAAACCAAATGTCAACATCCCTTTAGACAACAATCAATCTGAACTGTAATATTGCTCAAGATTAGAGCTACCAACCTCTAGCAGTTAAGTATATCCATTTGCATGTTAATTGCAATTGTGGCGATGCCTTACAGGCCCGGGCTGCTCCAGGCTACACTTCGTTTCGGTCTTATTCACTGACTCCTTTTTGTTTCTCTATATCAAAACTACTTTTCATATCGACTATGCTTACCAAAGACAACAGTCATAGGAGTCAGTGAATAAGACTAAACCATTCCGCATCCCTATCGCGAATACCACTTCAAGGAGCAGTAGGCCAGAGACGAAAATTTATATTTAATAATACGAATTTCATCACTAAAACACATCAATTTTTGCCCTTATGCATTGCATTAACAATCTCTAAAATATGCTATAATCAAAGACATTATAGTTATTGCGATAGTACCAATCCAATCTTTGGGTCATACAGCCGATCACATAAATTAGAAAAAACATAGCTCATAATAATAAAAACGAAAAACAAAACCGCATAATAACAAAAAAAGAACTAATTTAGCAAGTCAAAATATAGTCGATATTTGTAGTGTAAGCTATTTACCTAGGGGCAGCACCTATTTTTTCGGTTATACGGCGATCAGGGGATTAATGCATTTTGGCTTATTATGGAGCCATTATTTTCAACCATTGCAACAGGGCTACACTATTCATTAGTCAAGCGTTGGGGGAGTTGCGATTTATTCGCATTCCAAATAAAATTTATTCGAGGCCAAACCATTTTTTTATTGACTCCCCACCAATATTAGGCGCTAGTCATAAAGATTATCTTTCAAAATGTATCACAAGTAAATTGTGAATTTTTTATCCAAAAAAATAAATAAGTTATGAATTTTTTAAAATCCAAGTGGTTCTTCTTATTATCACTTTTATTGGTTTTTTCTAATTGCAAGGATGACGAAGATACGGATGATGGCTTATCCGACCTCAAGATTGCCTTTCCATTTACCATTAATGGAAATGAATTAGTACACGATCAAACTTATATTGACGCAGGTGGATTAAGGGTTAAAGTAAGTCTTTTGAAATACTACATAAGTAATCTAAAGTTTATCAGCACCTCTAATGATACCACCCTCATCAAGGATGTCTTCTTATACGATTCGGAAAACATACAAACCATTAGCTCTATACTAAGCGCTGGCAACTATAAAACAATCGAATTTGGGCTAGGGCTTACTGCTGAGCAAAACGCTTCTGATCCCGACAGTTACACTGCTGACCATCCCCTATCCTATGCACAAGCTATGCATTGGGGTCAATGGCAGAAATTCAAATTCCTAATGATCGAAGGTCGTGCGGATGAAGATGTAAATGCCGACACTTGGAACCAGGCATTTTCCTACCATTTAGGATTCGATGAAGCTTATAGATTAATCACTATCAATAAAAACTTCACCTTAACGGATGATGGCATAAATGAGATTGACCTAACACTCGAATTCAATAAGATGTTCTATGGTGAAAATGACACAGTGAATCTGATAACTGAAAGCGATGTACACGGCGCACCTAATGAGCTCATACTAAATGGTCGTATAGCCGATTTATGTCAAAAATCATTTGATTAATGAAAGCATCCAAAAAATATAGTTTACTGGGTATCGGGTTATTGATTATTTCTATTAGTTGTTGTAAGGAAGATGATCCTATAACCAACAACAATTATGAATATGATCCAGATACGATTTCGATCGTAGTACCACCATTCTATCCCGTCCCTGAAATGCCTGCCGACAATCCTTGTACCGAACAAGGAGTTTACCTCGGTCGATTATTGTTTTATGATAACATATTGAGTGGCGACCAGACTATGTCATGTTCCAGCTGCCATCTACCTGCGAATGGGTTTAGTGATGGCAAGGCAGTGAGCACTGGCATTGATGGCATAGCTGGCAATAGAAGTTCTATGCCATTAGTAAATCTAGCCTATATGTTCGATGGGATGTTTTGGGATGGCAGAGCTGAGACCCTTGAAGAACAAATCTTAGGACCTGTTCCCAATCCAATAGAGCTTCACTTGGACTGGCAAACTGCAGTTGATAGGTTATCAGCCAGTGAGCTATACAAAGAGAAATTTTATAATGCATTTGGCAATCAACCAATCACGAAAGAGCTTGTAGCTAAAGCGGTGGCTCAGTTTTTAAGAACAATGATCAGTTTTGATGCTAAATATGACTATGCCACTAGACCGGGTACTGGGATACAGTTTACCGAATTAGAAGAAGAAGGCAGGTATTTATTCTTTACTGAAAATGGGCTACCAAGCGATGCACAATGTTTTCACTGCCATGGCGGCCGCTTATTTACAGATAATAAATACCACAACAATGGTCTTACTGCTGCTAGCAGCATCGCTGACTTCCCTGACAAGGGGAGAGGGGAGTTTACCAATAGCAATATCGATGCTGGGCGGTTCAAGACCCCTACCCTCCGCAACTTGGCATTCACAGCTCCTTATATGCATGATGGCAGATTTGCCACACTAGAAGAGGTTATAGACCACTATAGCCATGGTATAGAAAATTCACCGACCTTAGATCCACTAGTAGGCAGTTCTTATACTACTGGTGGTGAATTGAATTTTACTGCTCAGCAAAAAGCTGCATTGATTGCATTTTTAAATACTTTGAATGATTCCACATTCATTCAAAATCCTGCATTTCAAGCACCTTAGCATCGATCATAAAACCCTCCATAATAGCTGCAAAAAAGCCCATTAGTAATTCCTACTAATGGGCTTTTTATATTGATTATTTTTTTTAGAGAATCCCCAAAGATAAAAAGCTGGGACCTACCAATTATTCCGCGTTTAGATTTTAGCCTATTGCTTGGTGAGCCTCTTTACTGACTTACGACCATTGATTTCAATTATACAACAATAGATTCCCGTCGGCAAGAATTCGATATCAATAGGTGTAAGTTCAAATCCATTTTTATACGAATTACTCATAAGCTCACGACCTAATAAGTCAGTGAACGTAATGCGAAACTCATCTTGTATAGGTTCAGTCAGGTCGATAAAAATCAAATCATTAGTGGGATTAGGATAAATGTTCCACAATTGATTATGGATATCTTCAATTCCTGAAATTATTATTTGCAATACAATCGGATTGCCAGCAGCATTAGCATTAAATAACTGTGCACACAATCCCGCACTTATATTCGTAATAATATTGCTTAACGATTCTAAGCTTGTGAGGTACTCTAAGGGAGAGGAGGGGTTATTAGAATTAGCATAATACAAAGCATATACATTATACACTCCTAAAGGCAAAGTACTGAGGTCAAAATCACCATTAGCACTGATGGCTTGCAAATTCATTTCCGCATCGGCTAGAATAAAATACAACTCACTGGGATTGCTAGAACCAGTGGTAGTGAATGCAGGAATGTCTTCTCCTTCATATAGCGTTATAGTGGGTGTGGTAAATCCAGCAGGAGGAATAATACTTAGGCTAGGTGTATTACATACATTATTCGCATCCTCATCAACTAATACTACTACGTTGTCACAAGCGGTATTATCAGCACCATCCGTAATACAAGCCTCATTCGTAATTGTTTGAGCATTTAGTATTTCAATATCATCAATATACCAACCTTCAGCGCCTACAAATTCGTCAGCTGCAAACCTAAAGCGTATATATACCGACTGCCCTTCCCAGTTACTAAGATCGATTACCGTCTCTTCAAACCCTTGGTTGGTGCCAGTAAAGGCATCGCGTCCACTGAGGGCACTTGCTGGGTTTTCAGTTATTTGATTATTATAACCATTTTGAGTCATATAATTGCCTAAGTCAAGCCATCCAATATTTCCATTGATAGACAATTCCACCACACCACCGTCCCAACTCGCTTCGGTATTGTAATGGTGCCAAAAACGCAATTCCGTATTGCTATTAGTTATAGCGATGGGACTTGCCAGCTTGAGATACATATCGGACTCTGGCGTACTGTTTTGGGCAAACCAGCTATTAGATGGTGAATTAGCCTCTTGGTCGGATACTACAAAGTTCAAAGTACCTACACTATGTGTTGCTGTCCAGTTAGCTGTTCCACTTTCTACATCATCACTCAATAATACCGTTGAGCCAGTCAGAGAGACCCTTGTTTCAAAACTACAACTCATAGAGGCTCCGCTCGCTAGTGTTACATTAGAAATAGTAATTACTCCATTAGATTCGCTAAGCTCACAAGTGGATGTATTGTTCTCAAAGTCAAGACCTGCTGGTAGATCATCGGTTATTGTCATGCCTGCAAGATTATCAGGTGTGTCATTAGCAATCGTTAATGTATAGGATAATATTTCTCCTGGCGCTACTGGATTAGGGGCAGCAGTTTTTGTTATCTTAAGAGTTGGCAGGCATAGTGGGGGCATATCAAAAGCTTCCACTTGATCTGTACGGCTTGCTGAACTTCCCTGGTCAGCACTGTACCCAAATCCCCGCTTAGCAAATGCTTCCCATATAATACATTGGTTAGGGCTATCCTCTCCATTAATTAACCGATCAGCTAAAAGGATTGCATCGCGTGAATCAATCATCCCAGGATTACATGGTTGAAGCTTGAGGCCATCAATGACCAGTTGCATAGCAAGATTATTGCCTCCTGTTCCATTATAAAGATCGGGGTCAAAGCCATATACATCAATCAGTGCCCAAGTCATTTCCCACAATGCTGTACAAAAAACAAAGCCAATACCATGTGGTTCAGCAATTACGCCCGTATTATTAGAATCCCCATAGGTAAAATCATTGATACTAAAATCAGTTGAGTAAGGTGCGTTCCTTATCCCTATACTGTTCAGCGGTTGTGAAGTGGCATATACACCCATTGGCCTACTATCAGATCCTTGATCGCCTATATTCATAGTCATCATAAGTGCGAACCAGTCACTCCATCCTTCTCCAGCCTGCTCTGCATTAAATAGACAATCGCTGGTTGCTGGCCCCCCAGTGAGCCTGAGTGAAATACCGTGGCCGTATTCATGCGCTACAACACCATTATCATAATCACCATCTATATTAATGGATTGTCCTGATTTTTGCAGTTTAGCTGAAACTCCTTGAGCAAGCTGTGATTTTATAAGCTCACCATCCTCCAAAGAAATCATAATGGAAGGAATTTCAAAGGTAGCTGTGCCTCCGCCAGCACCCATACTAATCGAACCGCCAGCCACATTATTAACAACGATAACTGCGATAGCACCAGCATCCTGTGCAAACTGTATTTTCTCTACAAATAGGCAATCCCCTCGGTCGATGAGGGCAATTTTCCCATTGACTTGTGTTGCATTTTCGAGGTCAGCGCAGCCCAGTGTAGGGGTTGCTGTTCCATCATCCACTAGCACAATTTGACCAGTGATGGAGGCAGGCGCTGTGGGAACAGGTGGATCAAATGCCGCTTCCGTTCCCTGATAATCACCAGCTATCTCAGCAGGCGAAGTAATTTCAAGGAGGCTCGCTGAGCCAGCGGTCCATTCAAACATTTGCATACGGCCATTGTCACCATCCGGTGGAGCGGTGAAATTAGCGTTGCTAAGACCACTGCCATCCAGGGCATCAGCTATTACAAAATCAGTCCCAGTGCCTCCACGGTTCATATTGTCATTCTGAAAATTTCCCGACACCTCGTCAAAACCATATTGATACCACACATCGTGCATCATATTATTCACGTAAAAGAGATTGGTAATTGCTGGGTCGCGGCGCTGCGCAGGTGGTATTCCAAAATCCAAGTCATATACATATTCCCAAGTAGGTGAATTAGGCGCATAGCCAAATCCATCATTTGCATTAATATCCTCTTGTGCATATACATTATTGCCTCGCGTGGTGGAATACACAGTATTGCCATCATCATGCCAGCCCAGGGTGCCGGCATCGCCAGCGAGTAACCAAGGACTATTGACTAATGTTCTTTCGCCATAGGATGGACTTTCAGTAGGAAAGGCATATACTAAGTAGTCAAAAGTTGCAGGCAGTGGCTCGGGCATATACAACGAATTTTCATCGCCCTGGATCTTGTGAATGGCATTGTGGTGCTCCATACAGACCTCCATAGTTTTAGGGCTACCAAAATCGCAGTGCTTAGTCCAATTATTTTGTTCTAATATTTCTCCTGTTAAGGCATTGATTCTAATACTCCACCAATCATTTTTATCCTTTGGAGCTATTGAAATGTCCCATGCAGGAACAATGTTGTGTTTATGCAGCGCATAATACACTTTCTTAGCTTTTATTGGTTCTTCGGAAATATTACTGGCTTGTGCTATCCACTGATGATCGCCTATATGTTCCCAATTGACTTGTTCGACTTTTGAGCCAAGCACTCTCAAGCACAAAACATCAAATGCATCCTCCACTGAAAGCTGATTGCTGCTGCTCATTACATTACTACTTAGCTGACCAAAAAATTCACCATTAGCAGCACGTACCACACCAGACTTATCAATGGCAAAATTGATTCTTGCATTGTATATACTAACCCCTTCATACTGCTGCATGAGGTATATATGCGTGACCCCATTATGCTTGGACACATACTCATCAGTGACAATGGCTTGAGATAAATCATTAGCATCTAAACCCAATTTTTGTTGGTTAGCGACTAAGTAATCAATGGCAATTTGTTTCTTTGAGTGCGCCTGAGCCTGAAGCTGGCAAAATCCCAAAAATGAAAATAATAGGATGGAAATTAAATATTTCATTAGATCAAATAATGCACTAAGTTATACAAATATTTGGTTTTGAAAAATCTACAATCTATATAGATGCAATTAATAAGCCATAGTTAAGACCTCAACTCAAATTGCACAAAGGACTTTTCAATGACGAATCAATGTGTTTAGCGAATAAAATATTCAACAAATAATGCTTGCTCATAATACAAAATTTTGTGATTTTGGCGATGCCTGCGGCCCGGGTTACTTGCGACATTATAAAATTTTCTATTGGCAACAAGAATCTGCGCTTTCGCTTGATTTGTGCGTCGCTGTGGGGTAATTCTTGCGAATTTATTTTTACCATAGGTAGCAAGTATCTGCGCTTGTGCTTGATATGCTTCGATCCTTATCGCAAATACAACTTAAAAAAGAGCAAGACATAATAGATCACATTGCATATATATGATGCAAGCTTTTCTACGGAAACCCAAAAAATTGTGTAAATATTCTATGTACTTATAGTGGCTAGAACCTATTACAATAAAAGATTTCAGAGTTATTTAGCAAGCCCTACATAAGATACCATGGCTCAAAGTTATTGATATTGTCCTTGTAATTTTATTAGTAGCTCGAAGGTATTAGTAACCCTTTTCGTATGCGATTGTATTGTTTTGAATTGGCAATAAAATACAGCAATTATGATTATTGTTATATTATATATTCGTACAGATTGTAAGTCCTAAAAAGAGAAATGTAGATCGAAGGTAATTTTGCATCAGGGATGGGAGAGAAGCCACGCAGTGGCTGCCCGAAGTGAAACGAAGGGCCGTAGCGTCAGCGAAGTCTCGTACAGCCCGACCCGCCTGCAAGCGAACGACTGATTTTCCATAGCAGTGTGCTTAATGATAGGTAGCCATTATTATGCATAGTAAAGGGTGGCGGGGGATGCCCTAATATAGATACTAGTTCAAAGTTTGTCCACCATGAGATTTAAGAGTATAGACAAGATTTTAGTGGCTTGAACAGGAAATAGGATGACCTTTAGAAATGCCCTGAATGATAGCAGAAAGACTAGGTTCCCTACTGCCAATTTCAGTTATGATTAATGCTATAATATGACTATTTAGACTAATAATTATGTCGAAATTATTAATCTAAGATTTACATAAAACAAGTCTTACAACGCAACTATAGTGCTACTAATGTGCCTACATTAATACCATTAGCGGCTTTTACCAGATTTCCAGGCTTATTGATGTCGAACACCATAATCGGCATTTTATTTTCCTTGCACAGGGTAAAAGCCGTCATATCCATTACCTTCAGATCTTTAGAATATACCTCATCGAAACTGACCACATCATATTTAGTGGCACTTGGGTCTTTTTCAGGATCAGCGGTATATATACCATCCACCCTTGTGCCTTTAAAAATAATTTGAGCTTCGATTTCCACTGCACGAAGAGCAGAAGCTGTATCGGTGGTAAAGAAAGGATTACCCGTACCTGCACCAAAGATTACGACCCTTCCTTTTTCTAAGTGTCGTATCACTCTCCTTCTGATATAGGGTTCACATATACGATCCATCTCGATTGCCGAAACCAATCTGGTATATACGCCCTTGTTCTCTAATGCGCTTTGAAGCGCCATGCCATTAATCACTGTGGCGAGCATTCCCATATAATCGCCTTGGGCTCTTTCGATTACGGACTCCTCGGTTTGTATCCCTCTAAAAATATTTCCACCACCTATAACAATGGCCACCTCCACTCCTTCTTGGGTTAGCTCAAATATTTCATTGGTATAATGTTTTAATGCAGTGGCTGAAATTCCATAAGACTGATCACCCATTAGTGATTCACCACTTAATTTTAATAATATGCGTTTATACTTAGCCATGTGTTGATGATTATTGGATTAATGATACGAAAAATGGGGGATATAGATAGAGATTGGATTTTGGATATATAACTCCCTAATTACATAGAACAATAATTGATTAGAATGCCATCAGATAATAAGGAGAATAATGAGAGATAGGCAAAAAAAAGACCCCCGAAGGAGTCTTTTTTTTCAATATTATTATTTTCCGAGGGCAACTCTTTTGAATTGCAATACTTTAAGATCGGCGTCCGCTTCTTTAACTGCTTGACCTACTGTCTTGGAGCCATCTTTAACGAAGGCTTGGGTAAGCAAGGTATTATCTTTCAAGAATTTTTCAACCTTACCTTGAGCGATTTTTTCGATCATAGCTTCAGGCTTACCTTCTTGTAGCGCGATATCCTTTCCGATTTCATATTCTTTGTCTAATACTTCTTGAGGCACATCGGTACGATCGACGGCGATGGCATTCATAGCTGCTACCTGCATAGCCACATCTTTACCTAGTGCGTCAAATCCTGGTTTATTCATAGAAACTAATACACCGATTCTATAACCGAGGTGAATGTATGGCACTACGGAAGCTGCTTCCACTCTTTCATAGCTACCAAGTTCGATTTTCTCGCCTATTTTACCTGCTGCTTCAGCAAGTTTAGTACCCACTGTTATTCCACCACAATCGAGGTTCATAAGATCATCAGCGCTAGCTGGGAAATTATTGATAGCAGTATCGGCGATCTCTTGCGCCATTTTTATAAAATCCGCATTTTTAGAAACAAAATCTGTTTCACTAGTTACGTGTACGATAATACCCTTGTCACCAGAAGCATTGGTTTTAGCGATGATTACACCTTCCATGGCTTCGCGGTCGGCACGCTTAGCGGCTACTTTCTGACCTTTTTTGCGCAAGTAGTCGATTGCTGCATCGAAATCGCCATTAGACTCTTCGAGTGCTTTTTTGCAATCCATCATACCTGCACCGGTAATGGTGCGCAATTTATTTACATCTGCTGCTGTTATTGCCATATTATATTATTTTATAATTACTTATATTATTCTGAATCTAACTAAAATTATTGGCCACTGATATTAGGGAAAAACACCTCAATCATACCAATGGGGAGAATGAATTATATAAAAAATCCCCCTCTAAAAGAAGAAGGGGATTGCTATTAATTTTCTTCTTTTTTTCTTTTTCTCATAGGAGGACGCTTGTCTCCTGTGTCTTTCTTTTCTGATTTTTCAGCATTGGCATTACCATCATCTTCTTTTTCATTTGATGATCCTCTTTCAGCCAATCCTTCTTTGATACATTCGACCATATAATTAGTGATGATCCCGATAGACTTAGCGGCATCATCATTAGCAGGGATAGCGAAATCCACTTCATTAGGATCTGAGTTGGTGTCCACCATTGCGAATGTGCGGATACCAAGGTTATGTGCTTCGGCGAGTGCGATGTGTTCGTGTAGGATATCGACGATGAACATAGCTGAAGGCAAACGGTTTAAGTTAGCGATACCACCTATTGCTTTGTCCATTTTCTCACGTTCACGGTTTAACATTAAACGCTCTTTTTTCGTAACACTAGTAAGAGAGTTATCTTCGAGGATACGCTCTATATTTTGCATTTTTTTCACGCTCTTTCTCACAGTAGAGAAATTAGTCATCATACCGCCTAACCAGCGATCGGTAACAAAGGGCATGCCTACTGATTCAGCTGCTTTTTTTACGAGGTCTTTGCCTTGTTTTTTAGTAGCTACAAAGAGAATTTTCTTTCCTGAACGAGCGATTGCACGGAGTGCTTGTCCAGCTTTTTCCATCTGTTCGATGGTTTTGTTCAAATCTATGATATGAATACCTTTTTTCTCCATAAAAACGTATGGAGCCATTTTAGGATTCCACTTTTTGCGAAGATGACCGAAGTGAACCCCGCAGTCCAGTAATTCCTTACTATTAGGAAGTGGCATATATTGAAGTTGATTTTTAAGGTTTGAAATAAATGATTAACGTTTCTTGAACTGAGTAGCACGACGCGCTTTGCGAAGACCTGGTTTCTTACGTTCCACTTTACGGCTATCACGTGTAAGCAAGTCTTTACGTTTTTCTTTAAGGGCTACTTTCACTTCATTTAATGTTACTGGAGCACCATTGCGCACTACTTCTACTGTACGGCCTTGCTCATCAGCTTCTTTTACCATAGCACGAGCGATACCTAATCTCACAGCTTCAGCTTGTCCTTTCATACCGCCACCTTTTACATTGATGGTAAAATCATATTTAGCTTCTACATCGAGCACACGAAGTGGCTCAGTAAGTGCTAGTTGATGAAACTCTACAGGGAAATAAGCTTTGTAATCTTTTTTATTCACGATAATGCTACCGCTACCTGGCTTTAGATACACACGAGCAACGGCAGTTTTTCTGCGGCCTACACAATTTATTGCACTACTCATTATTTAATTAATATTTTAGATCTTGAGGTTTCTGTGCTTGATGAGGATGGTCAGCACTAGAATAAACGAATAATTTTTTAAACATAGCACGTCCTAATTTATTTTTAGGCAACATACCTTTCACTGCATTTTCCACTACACGAATTTTTCTGCGCTCGTGGCTATCAGCACCCATTAAACGTGCTGGAGTGGTTTCCTTGTGACCTCCAGGGTAACCTGAATAGGTCATGTACTCCTTCGTAGTCATTTTGCTTCCTGTAAAGCGAACTTTATCAGCATTGATTACGATTACAAAATCACCGCAATCAGAGTGCGGGGTGTAAATGGCTTTATGCTTACCGCGAAGTACTGTGGCGATACGCGTACAAATACGCCCTACCACTAAGCCTTCTGCGTCCACGATAAACCATTTGCGATCCACCTTCTCGGCGGCTGTCGAAACAGTATTATAACTACGCGTATTCACTTAATTGAATTTTTTTTAAATTGGAGCACAAAGATAGCTGCTTACCTACAAACCTCCAAATTATTTTAAAAAATAAATTGTAACTACTTGATAATCAGTCCTATTTTGGCAAATATTTTTTTGAATTCACTAATTGGAGGCCTGCCTCCAGCCCATTTTGCCTCCATATTCTACTTCAGCAACCTCCATTCATCCGCGCTAAACCAGCAAAACAAATTTCAAATTACACAGCCAAAATGAAATTAATTTTCACTTCATAGGCCAATTTTGTATTGTAAATGAATTCTAGAACCCAGTATCTCCTAAGGAGGGGATACCCATTAATCAATGTCGCACGAAGGTCCTAAAAACTTATATATGATAAAAAAATGTACTTTCTAAATTAGACATTCATATCCATTTCCTATTTTTAAAGCAATAAATATTTTCTCTC
>CAYZQX010000062.1:0-10003 GCA_964480615.1 uncultured Chitinophagales bacterium
TTTTTCAAAAGTAAATGAAAATTTTGTTACCCACCCTTTTTTATAAAGAGCCAAATTATCTTTTAGCCAATTAGTGTATTAATTATTTTAAAGCGATATTTGAACTTAAATCATATAGCTTATGGCAAAAATTTCATTGAAAAAGATCAGTACCGATGGCTCTAATAAATTAGATAAAGAAGAAATAAAAGCCAAGACAGAGGGATTAGTAAAACGTATTGGCGAGTTACAAATATTAATGGCTGCCGAAGAAAAACATGCATGCCTTATTGTGTTACAAGGAATGGATGCTTCAGGTAAGGATGGTGTGATCAAAAATGTGTTTCGTTGGATTGATCCTAATGCATTTAGTGTGAAGGGTTTTAAGACACCTTCAGAAGAAGAAAAATCGCATGATTTTTTATGGCGTGTACACAAAGAATGTCCTCCTAAAGGATGGATGCGCGTTTTTAATCGCTCCCATTATGAAGAATTATTGATCGTAAGAGTTCACAAGTGGGCTGAAGAGAAAACAATAAAACAAAGGTTTGATCAAATCAATAATTTTGAAAAACATTTGACTGAAAATGGTACACATATTCTCAAGTTTTTCTTACACATATCGCCAGAAGCACAACTTGAAAGACTAGAGGAACGCAAAGTAGAAGAAGAGAAAATGTGGAAATATAATCCTGGTGACTGGGAGGAACGCAAGCTATGGGATGAATACCAAAATTGTTATGAGGATGTGATCAATAAATGCAACAACCCCGAATGGCATATAATACCAGCAGATAAAAACTGGGTGAGAAATTATATGATCGCCAAGGCCATAGTGGAAAAACTAGAATCACTCAAAATGAAGTGGCCGCGTATAAATGAATAATTTATCCTAATATTGCATATTAAATCCTTCAAATAATGGGTGGAAATTTTAAAATAAAATTGATTATTGGTCTGGTAATGGTGGGCTTTGCACTTTTCAGATATTACTCCTCCAGTCAGCTAAATCCTGTAACTGGTGAGACACAACATGTGAATATGACACCAGAGCAAGAAGTGGCTATAGGCTTGCAAAGTGCACCCGAAATGGCTGCACAGCATGGAGGCTTGCATCCCGATCCACAAGCACAAGAAATGGTGGATCGTGTAGGTCAAAAATTGTTAAACACAACTACAGGAAAAAAGTCAGCCTATCAATATGATTTTCACCTCCTTGCCGATCCTGAAACCATCAATGCCTTTGCACTACCCGGTGGTCAGGTATTTATTACCGCTGCACTGTATTCTAAGCTGGAGAATGAAGATCAACTAGCAGGAGTATTAGGACACGAGATAGGTCACGTTATAGAGCGACACAGTGCGGAACGCATGGCTAAGCAAGAGCTCACACAAGGCATTACAGGTGCCGCTGTAATGGCTGCTTATGATCCCTCCAACCCTGCTACACAAAACACCGCTCAAGTAGCACAAATGATTGGAGGATTGATCACTATGAAATATGGCCGCGATCAAGAGCTAGAATCTGATGACTGGGGCGTGAGATTGATGATAGAAGCAGGGTATAAACCCGAAGAAATGATCGGTGTTATGGAAATTCTAAAACAAGCAGCAGGGGGACGAGAAACCAATGAATTCTCTAGCAGTCATCCATCACCCGAAAATAGAGCGCAAAAAATTAAAGAGTCCATACAAAAATATGGATATAAGCCTCAATCCTAAGAAAACGGACAATTTCTGAGAAAACCATCTTTGTACTGATGCACTTCATATCAGTCGTGAATGATCACAATCGTACATCGGTTTATCCAGCTCCGCTCTACTCTGAAGATCAACAGCCTGCTCTATAATGCTTAGCAAAGTCATACACTGTGAGTCATAGGAGCTTTTTTTAAAATATGGATTACGAGCAATTTGTAGCCTAGTCTCGCGCTTGTTTCAATACAAAATAAAACAAAACGAGTCATACTACACAACTACTGATCCATCGTAATCGGCTGCGGCATTTCCACCAGCTTCATACATAGCCAAGAGATTGCTGGGATTCACATCATACACATTTTCCATAATCTTAGGAAGATATATCTTAGTGTTCTTTATATCTTTGGCTTTACATTCAGCATCAGCTAATTGTTCATCATTTTTTGATACCTCGGTATTTACAATATCGATATAGCGCATGAGTACATCGATTAAATTCTTATTTTCATAATCCTCGCTTAATATATCATAATTTGCAGGACGAGAAAAGATAGAGACGTTTTCAGTGATCCTATTAGCATAATCACTTTCGCTGAGTATCCAGTGTGAAGCGATATGATCTCTCACCCCACCATCGTACAAAATTCTTTTTTTGCCTTGTTCCATCAGTTCTATTGGGTTAGTCCATATAGGAATGGATGCAGATGCATTCACTACCTTCGGAAATTTATTATAATCCACTGTTCTATCCTTGAGGCTATAAAAAAATCTTTTGCCAGTGACAAAATCAACTGAACATACGATACAATCGGGCTTTGAATTGTCATGCTGATAGGCTTCATATTCTGATCGACTAATTAGCTCAGTAAGCTTTTTTTCGAGGTTGTCCTGTCTGCCTAAATACGGTTTCCCCATAACAGCCCTAATAAATGCACCGATTGTAGGTTTGCCATCCTTATTCATAGGTTTTTTGCTAAAGAAATCGTCGTATGTGAAGTTGACTACAAGATTTCTGAGTTCTTCAAATTTACCTAGTGCCAGTGGCAATGACAATACCGCACCTGCTGATATACCCGATATAATATCAGGCTTAAATCCCTTGTTGAGTATTATTTGTTCAGCAGCACCAAATAGCCCGCCTATCTTAGTTCCTCCCCCTGAAATTCCTAAATGCTTCATAATTATTAGTTGATTTATTTGATTAATAGCATCGGCCTTGTCCATTGTATTAACGCTAGGATCGGTAAGCATCGGCCATCCCTTAAAACTACTTTGAATAGCCAAATACATACCTGTTTCCTATGCTCAACGGAATGTAAAGATAGAATACAACATTGGACGCAATGAGCGTATTTTTACGCATTTTTTTATTGAAGTATGCCGCAACTATTTCATTAGATCATACTACAATTTCATTGCAGTTTCACCGCGATAATAACAGAGTTATATGAATCAGATCACTTGCACCTATTCCTCTAGCCAATCATTAACAATACTAAAGAACTTTGTCCTAAGTAAAAATTGTTACGCATTTTTAGTGATTCTTTGAGTTACATATTTCAAAGCATTTTTATGGTCTAACTTGAAGGCTTAAATCAATATTTGTCGCAATATGGTTTGTAAAATAAATATTCGTATTTATGATCTAAGTTACATATTTAGTATAAGCTGATTATTGCACTACATTGATAAATTATTTTCTTTGCTTAGTATGGGTATTTGTATTCGCTATTGGGATGCGAAATGGTTTAGTCTTGTGCGCTTACTCCCTGTACTAATGTGTTTGAAAAGGCGGATGTAATTGTAATAAATTTTTTTGTTAGGAAAGTATAAAAAGGGATTTAGCGGACAAGACCGAAAACAAATAGAACTTGTGAAGATTCTGGCGGCTATTAAAAAAAAATAATACCAGAAAGTGTAGCCTTTAGTAGAACGGGCCTTTAGGCATCGCCATAATCGTATAATTTTGTGTTGTTGTTCAAGCCCTACATGCATTCGAGCAAGCATTGCTTTACGTTGTTTAATCCCTTCATTAGTTGGGCTGAATCGGGATAGCCAAACCCTATCCGCATATAGCGATCAGGCAATTCAAACCAATGACCAAATCCCACTAATGTTCGGTAATGTTGGTATAGATTTTTTTTGAATTGTTCACCTGAAAATTCTACACCCATCTTCACCCTCAAGAGCGCAACAGCACCGGCATCAGGCTCATTCCATTCAAACAAATCGTCATTGTTTTCAATGAATTTTTTCAGTAGCTCAAGGTTTGATTGGAGCAAGTTGTGTGTCTCAGCGAGAAAAGTGTTTTTGTTTTTTAAGATTATATAAGCGAGTTCTTCGTCGAGTGCTGAGTTGCTTAAAATAATCTGTTCCTTGGCAGCTAAAAATTGATGCATTAATTCCTCGTCCTTGCACAGTATCCAACCTATTCTCAATCCTGGTGTACCATAAGCTTTAGAAAGAGAAGAAACGGAAATAATTTTATTGGAAATAGTGGCATAATAGTCATCAATATTGGATTTGAAATTGAGTGCTCGATAGGTCTCATCAATAAGCAGTTTGCAATTATGTTCCACCACCATTTTTTGTAACTGCATGATGTCACTAATACCAATAACCATACCGGATGGATTTTGAGGAGTGGTTATAGATATTAGCTTGGTGTTTTTTCTTATTGCACTTTCAATTTTATTCAGTGGCAAGCGAAAACCATCCTCGAAGGAAAGGTCTATAATCGTTAATTCACAACCGATTGATCTAGGTGTTTCGAGATTGGTTCCATAGTTAGGTCTTATGACTATTAAGTGATCTTCTGTATTGAGTAAGGTAGTGGCAATTATATACAATGCCATTGCCGCACCCGAACATACTAATACATCATTTGCATTAATATTGTTTTGGCCATCAATTATGGCTGATCGCAGTTTAAGTGGTCCTTTATGCGGCGTATAGGCAAGCATACATTTTCCCACTTCATGGGTAGTAATGATCTCATCTAATCTCCGATCTCTAAAGGAGCTTTCAGCGAGGTTGTAAGCAATGGATTCATAGCCAAGCTCCTCGGGCGATTCCACCTCTATTGCCATTCGCTGATGCCTCATAATCCCATACGGTTAAATAAATCTGTGAGTAATTTTTTTCGGTCAAATGTTTCTATGTCAGTCATCTTATGCTTAGTCATTCCTTGTTCCTGATAGATGAGCGTATTGAACAAAAATGTCTTATCAGGATCTTGTGATTCAAAACTAGCCCTTCCCCATTTGGCATTATAAAACACCAATGTATCATTGCCTTTTTTTCCTAATGCATAGTAAGAATTGCTAAACCATTTTAGTACCTCTAACTCATAACAGCTAAAACCATTTTCATAATCCAGGTTCCTAGGGAATTTAGCCCATTGAATATCGCTGTCATTTTTTAATAATGAATACTCTCCTACATAGAGGGTGTCTTTATTGATCGCTGTGGCACTCCATAAGATGGTATTCAAAAGACTTGGGGTAGTGATCAGTTTGTCATATTTAATATGATTTTCTTGTAAATTATCGATATATACCTTAGTCGCAATTCCCTTTGCAATAAATGAAAATAACATATAGGCAGAACTTACGATAATAGCAGCTCTAAATAGGGATCTTCGCTTACTACTAGCTCGATGAAAAAACAGACAACTGCCCAGTAATACTAAAAATGGAATTGTATAAAGCGGATCCACTACACTAATGTTGTTAAATCCGATTTGCCTATTTGTAAATGGCATAAATAGCTGTGTGCCGTATGTGGTACAACAATCTAGTAAGCTATGGGTAAAAAAACATAAAAACCAAAACATATACCAGGTTTGCCATCGTATATCTGATTTTATCCATTTAAGGGAAGCCCATACAAATGGCAGGGTATATATCGCTTGCATAAATACAGAATGGGTATAACTGCGATGTACAACTAAGTGTGCGATGGGGTCGGAATTGTATAGGTTGTACAATACATCTAAGTCAGGTACCGTGCCTCCTATTGCGCCTAGCAGCATAGCTTTGTTGCCCAGCTTGCGCGAAAGCATGGCCTCGCCCACAGCAGCACCTAAAACAATTTGAGTGAGTGAATCCAATCCATTAATAATTTAGCCGCTAAATTAATATTATTTACTTGTACACCCTATATATATTAATACGAAGCTCTAACTTGTGTTTATTTACCACTCTTGCGATCCTAGAAGTTAGCTTATTATGGCGATGCCTAAAGGCCCGGGCTGCTACAGGCTTCACTGCGTTACGGTCTTATTCGCTAACTCCCTCTTTATACTTTCCTTATAAAGTCATTAAGTGCAATCGCATCCACTTTATCAATCACAAGAGTACTGGGAGTCAGCGAATAAGACTAAACCATTTCGCATCCCTATCGCGAATACAATAAAGCATACTAGGATAAAGAATTAACTTAGCTTAATAGCTGTGAGCTATACGTATTATGAATATAGACACCCATTTATAATCTTTTTTGGATATAATTTTTCTTTGATTTAATATATCAATCCATTATACAAATTATAACAGTGTTTATTATAGAATATTACTGGATTGCTAGGTTAACACAATGTTATATCAACAATAATTATAAGCTATGAAACAAACCTGTTTTGTGTTACATATTTTTTGCCTAACTGATTTTGCAACATCAATGTTACTGGTGAAACAAAATACTTTTGACATAGAATTATTTGTTTTCATTAATTCGATTTTTTTTAATCAAGTTGATTGGTCGTGGATGTAATCATATCACCTATATTTTGATTAGCTGTATTAATAGTTTATATTTGCAGTTATGAATTTAATTAGCGAAGAGATCGAAAATTATTGTGAAAAATACAGCAGTGAGGAAAACGAAGTGTTGTATGCACTTAATCGGCAAACACATTTGCGTATGATTATGCCACAAATGCTGAGCGGGCCATTGCAAGGACAATTTTTAAATATGATATGCAGGCTAGTTAAGCCAAAACGCGTCCTTGAAATAGGCACCTACACAGGATATGCTGCTATTCAAATGGCATTGGGAATGGATGAGGATTCCATTTTGCATACCATCGATAAAAATGAAGAGCTTTTAGCCATTCAAAAAGAGTTTATAGCAAAGTCTAATTTAGGCCATCGTATAGTATTGCACAGCGGAGATGCTAAGGCTATTATTCCCACTCTTGAAGAGTTATGGGACATCGTTTTTATCGATGCCGATAAAGTATCTTATCCCTATTACTACGAACTATTATTGCCGCGTATGCGCAAGGGGGGATTAATCTTAGCTGATAATGTATTGTGGAGTGGTAAGGTATTGCTCGATGAGGCTGATGATGAAGATACCGCTGCATTAATGTCTTTTAATAAGATTGTAAAAGAAGACAATAGAGTTGATAATTTATTGCTGCCATTGAGAGATGGTGTTATGATGATCATCGTAAAATAATCTTTCATTTTCCAATCCTAAAAATGTCGAAATTAAGAACAAGTTATTGCTGTCAATCTTGCGGTTATGAGTCTCCAAAGTGGATGGGAAAATGCCCCGCTTGTAATGAGTGGAATACCATGCTGGAAGAAGTTACCGAACAAGCACCAAAACAAGAAACCAAAGGAATAATTAGCCACACTGGTGTAACAAAATTGTCCGATGTTCCACTGGATAAGATCACAAGAATTATAGGTCCTGATCCTGAGTTCAATAGAGTTACTGGAGGTGGCATTGTCCCTGGCTCGGTTATACTTATAGCGGGTGAGCCTGGTATAGGAAAGTCCACCCTCTTACTACAAATAGCTTTGCAATTACAGCACCAGAAAATCCTCTATGTATCCGGTGAGGAGAGCAATCAACAAATAAAGCTACGCGCCAATCGATTACAAGACGATTCGCTTGATTGTTTATTGCTTACTGAAACTAATACACATCAAATATTAAAAATTGCCAAGCGCGAAAATCCCGAGGTGATTATCATAGATTCTATACAGACTATGCAAACACCATTTCTCGAATCCGCGCCTGGCAGTATTTCGCAGATTAGGGAGACAGCTCAGGAGTTAGTGAAGTATGCTAAGGAAAATCATACAGCAGTTATATTCATAGGTCATATTACAAAAGATGGACAAATAGCCGGCCCTAAAATATTAGAACACATGGTGGATGTTGTCCTACAGTTTGAAGGAGACCACCATTACCAGTACAGGCTCTTGCGCACGCTAAAAAATCGCTTTGGTTCCACCAGTGAGCTCGGTATTTATGAGATGAAGTACAATGGGTTGCGTCCGGTGACAAATCCTTCGGAGTTATTTCTTCATCAGCGAGATGAGATGCCATCGGGTATCGCGATTAGTGCCTCCTTAGAGGGTCTTCGCCCCCTACTCGTGGAGACACAAGCACTGGTGAGTTATGCAGTTTATGGCACACCGCAGCGGGCGAGTACGGGATTTGACACCAAGCGCCTTTCTATGCTACTAGCTATAATTGAAAAAAAGGGGGGTTTTAAAATCGGCGATAAAGATGTTTTTGTCAATATAGCGGGCGGATTAAAGATGGAAGACCCAGCGCTAGACATGGCGATGACTGCGGCAATTATCTCCTCGCTAGAAGATTTGCCCTTGCCTGCCAATTCTTGTTTTACAGGTGAGATCGGACTTTCAGGCGAAATTCGGCCAGTTAGCAGGCTAGAACATCGAATACAAGAGGCGGCAAGATTGGGTTTTAAGAAAATCTACATCCCAGCAGGGGTAAAAGGCATCGATATTGAACTTTTCGACATATTTGTCGTTCCTGTGGCCGATTTGAGGGAATTATTTTTTATTTTATTTAGAAATTAGCATATAATTTATTAAATTTGCGGCTGAATTTTTCAAAGTATAAAAACAACCCACCTTTTTGAAGTTTTTGTGACTTGATTAAAATCAAAACGTCTTTTTTAAGAAAATTTCAAATTATATTAACCTAATTTATGAAAAAAGTTTTATCTCAGGTGAAATGGGGATCATTAGCCCTGTTTTTAGCGTTCGGGGTTAATGTCTATGGACAAACCCAAGCGATGGATGATGATAACCCACCATCAGCAGAACCAGGAAAATGCTACGCAAAATGCCGTATGCAAGATCAGTACGAAACCAAAACTGAAAAAATCCTTGTAAAAGAGGCTGGAAAACGCACTATTACAATACCTGCCGAGTATGAAACAGTTACCGAGCAAGTTTTAGTGAAAGAAGCTTCTAAGCGTTATGAGGCAGTTCCAGCAACTTATGAAACTATTACTGAAAAAGTATTAGCGAAGGATGCAGGAGCTAGGTTAGAGGTTTTACCATCTTCTTACACTACTAAGACTGAGAAAGTCCTTGCTAAAGAAGCTGGTTCTCGTCTTGAAGTGATCCCAGCTACCTTCGAAACTGTTACTGAAAAAGTGTTAGCAAAAGATGCTTCTTCTCGTCTTGAAGTAATTCCTGCTACTTTCGAAACTGTAACTGAAAAAGTAATCTCTAAGGAGGCTTCTACTCGCTTAGAAATAATTCCAGCTACTTACGAAACAGTAACTGAAAAAGTTATGACCAAGCCTGCTTCTACTCGTCTTGAAGTAGTACCAGCAGTGTATGAGACTGTAACCGAAAAAGTTATGACCAAGCCTGCTTCTACACGTCTTGAAGTAATACCAGCAGTGTATGAAACCGTAACTGAAAAAGTTTTGGCAAAAGATGCTGACAAGCAATTGGTTACTGTACCAGCAGTATATGAAACTAAAACTGAACAAGTATTAGTAAAGCCTGTTTCACAACAAAAAATCGCGCTTCAGCCTCGCTACAAAACAGTTACTGAGCAAGTAATGACACAGCCAGCTGGAAAGCGTACAATACCAGTACCAGCAGTATATTCAACTACTACTGAGCAAATCTTAGTGAGCCCTGAGTCAGAAAAATGGGTGACTAAGCAAGGTGATCCTTCTTGTCTTTCTCAAAACCCAGAAGACTGTTTGGTAAAATGTCTAGTTAAAATTCCTGCTGTTTACAAAACAGTTACTAAGGAAGTATTAAAGTCAGCAGCTTCAACTCGTGAGGAAGAAGTTCCAGCTCAGTACACTACCATCACTAAGCAAGTTTTAGAAGGCTGTTATGATTCAAAAGGAAATTTAGATACTGATTGTTCTGAAACAATTGAAATCCCTGCTGAATACAAAACGGTATCTAAGCAAGTTCTTAAGACTGCTGCTACATCAAAAACTATTGATGTGCCTGCTGTTTACAAGGATGTTACTAAGCAAGTATTAAAGAGCCCAGCTACAACTAAGACTGTTGAAATCCCT
>CAYZQX010000062.1:10103-14333 GCA_964480615.1 uncultured Chitinophagales bacterium
TGTTACTAAGCAAGTATTAAAGAGCCCAGCTACAACTAAGACTGTTGAAATCCCTGCTGAATACTCTACTATAACTAAGCAAGTTATTAAGAGCCCAGCAACAACTAAAACTGTTGAAATTCCTGCTGAATACCGCGATGTGACTAAGGAGATATTAGCTTCTGCTGCTACTACTAAAACAATAGAAATCCCTGCAGAATATACTACAATCACTAAGACTGTAGAAAAAACTCCTGCTTCTGTTAAAGTTATAGATATCCCTGCTGAATACAAAACAGTTACTAAAACAGTATTGAAAAAAGCTGCTGAAGTAAGAACTGAAGATATTCCTGCTGAATACAAGGACATCACCAAACCAGTATTGGTTAAGAAAGGTGGTTACACAACTTGGCAAGAAGTTCTTTGCGATAGCGATACCAATACAAGCTCTATTTCTGACATTCAACGCGCATTGAAAAATGCTGGTTATGATCCAGGTCCAGTTGATGGTGTAATGGGTGGTAAGACAAAAGATGCTTTATCTAAGTATCAACGCGACAAAGGATTACCTGAAGGTAATATCAATATGGTTACTTTAAAAGCTTTAGGCCTTAAGTAATAACCATTCTAATACAGTTATTTGAGCAATTAAGTAACTTAATAAAAGTCCAATCTCTTCATTGAGGTTGGACTTTTTTCTTTTAATATCCTTAAGGTTTTGAGCTATAATAATAAATTGAGAAGCGTTTTAAATTTATGCTAATTTGCTGAATTGGAAGAATGACAAAAAAAGTGATAGCTAAATGTTCATACCAGCATTATAGTAACAAAAAATGAAATCAATTATTCCTGTTCAATGATTCTTGTTGCTCATAAAAAATGATAAGTTCAAAGGCAAAACCGTAGCGAGTATTAGTGCCGATTTGCACTAAAAAAACCAAGCAAAAGATCAGTTTATTATTGCCATTAGTAATAAAAATTTCGATGTCAATTAAACGTATTTTCTAGATTGAAATAAAAAAATATCAGGCAAGTAAAGCCAGAAAAACATAGCGACAATCGCTTAATATTTGAATCTTAACCAATCCCAATTTAACCAATGAGTTCGATTGTTGTAGTTCGTATAATTTATTTTTCAAAAAAAAACATATTTGAATATTATTTTTTTATTAATTTGCATCCTCGTATCTTTGATTAAAATTTTGGAAATAATACCAATATAGATGAAAATGCCTTTTTTCTTATCCCATTCCCAATCTCATTCCCCATTATTTTCCCTAAACTGGAAATTTAGAGCGATACTACCGCTATGGACAATTGTGCTCTTTTTGTTCATTAGTTGTGCCAAAGACGAAGGTTATGGAGGCAATTCAAGCATTGAAGGAGTTATCATAGGCCAGCGAGTTAACCCTGTTTCTGGATTTGTGCTCGCCTCTTTTCCATTGCCCGAAGAACGCTTATACATCGTATTCGGGGATGAGGCTTTCTATGGCGCTGATAGTAGGACGCATTATAATGGCCATTATCGTTTTGATAATTTGAGAAAAGGGGACTATACGATTTATGGCTATGAGTATTGTAGTACTTGTGATTCGGGGATTAAAGAAAAGATATTGCAGGTCAATATACCTGACAATAAGTCCGAGGTAGTAGCAGATACCTTGTTTCTCATTCAAGAATAACAGTGTATATGGATGAGATTAAGGAAATAGTTGCAAAATTTAAGCCCATTTCGCTTGAAGAAATGGAGGCTGTAAGCCTAATGGATCGACGAGATGGCAAGTATCTCTTACAGGAAGGCCAACTCAACAGTATTATCGAAGTCTTATTGGATTCTTATTATATATTGCAGATAGAAGGCGATCGAGTCTTTACTTATGAAACGCTCTATTATGATAGCCCTGACAAAAATTTATACCTATGGCATCATAATAAGAAACTGAATAGAACAAAGGTTAGGTATCGCCGTTATGTCGAAAATAACCAATCCTTCCTAGAGGTCAAAAAAAAGACCAATAAAGATCGTACTCAGAAAAAAAGAATCCCAGTAAATGAAATACCTTCACTTGCGGAGGAAGAGATCAAACTGTTTATAGAAAAACATTTTCCTGATAATAGCTTTGAACTAATCCCACAACTTTGGGTGTATTTTCAGCGATTTACTTTGGTATCCCACCTAATGAATGAACGCATCACTGTTGACCGTTTTTTGAGTTATAAATTAGCGGATAGAACAATAGCTTGCCAAGGAGTAGTCGTTATAGAAAATAAAAGAGATGGGCAGCTCAGAAATACACCACTGCTGAATATTCTGAATGAATTAAAGATCCACGAATCAGGAATGAGCAAATACTGCATAGGAACAGCATTACTCAATGAGGATCTAAAACGCAATAATTTCAAGTCCACAATAAAAAAAATATCAAAATTGCAGTTATGAATTGGATCGATACCATCGAGAGTCTAAGGTTTTTAGACACCAAAGTAATCGACATAGAAGATTTTCTAAACATATCCTCTAGATTTTTGTTTAATCTTTTTATGCTATGGTTGATTGTTTCAAAAATCTATTTTCCGAAACATAGGAATAAGGATTATTACTTCACTTTTTATCTATTCAATATCCTCGTATTTTTTGTATGCTTGATGTTGAGTGATGTGAAATTGGAGATTGGATTTGCCTTTGGGATATTCGCCTTGTTTAGTATCCTCAGGTATCGGACAACCACGCTGCCCGTTAAGGAAATGACCTATCTATTTGCTGTAGTTACCATAGGCGTTATTAATGCGCTATCGAATAAAAAGGTTAGTTACCTAGAGCTTGTATTTGTGAATTTTGCAATTATATATGCTTTATACTACTTAGATATTAAGTGGTTTAAAAAACAGCCAGCAGTGGATATGATTGTGTATGAAAAAATCGAAAATATAAAACCTGAAAACAGGCAGAAGTTAATGGATGATATAGCTGCTAGGACAGGCTGGGAAGTATTACATACGGAAGTAAGTCGTGTCAATTTTTTGAATGATAGTGCTCGTATCACTGTATATTATAAACCAAAAGGTGATGACGATAAAACATCGCAGGCCTATCAATACTATAATGGTCCTGAAGACTAGTGTGTTGTCCTATGAAATATAATGCGCTCCTATATTATTGCCTAGTCCTATTCCTTCTGATTTTAGTTGTTCAGCCTGTCGCTGGTCAAAATCATGAGATCAGGAATGGTGCAACCTTGCAAATGGATATTGTAAAGGATTTAAAATTCGGTTATACCACAGAGCTGAGATGGCTACCTGATCAGTTAGATGAGACAGAGTGGGTTAATGACCTCACTGCCACCTATGACCTGAGTAAAAAGTTTTCTGTAATAGGTTTGTTTCGCTATACAATGAGGAATAGTGAAAGTCCAAATAGGCAGCGATATAGTCTTGGAATGGGTTATGATGACAGTGATAAACGATGGGAATGGGGTGCTAAAGTGAGGTATCAATATGATCGTCAGGCAAATAATGAAAACCTAAGATCCACTATAAGATATAAAGCCACTATTGGTTATGCTAGAAAAAAATGGAAGCTCAATCCATTTCTTTTTAGTGAGCTGTTTCAGAACTTATTACTGCAAGATCGGTTTACACTACTGACACTACGCACAGGATTAGGTACTAAGGTGGAATTGTCAAAAAAATCTTCATTGAATCTAGAATTATTTTTAAGCCAAGATCTTAATGATGGTAAGGATAAGTCAATGATTTATTGTGTGGAGTATAGATATAGACTTTAATAAGATAGCCACTCAGGCCAATAATTAATATGGCCTCTCTAAATTTAAGGATAGTGTTGAATATTTTTTGAGATAATAGGAGCAGTTAATACTGCTAATAAATGCAAAACAATTAATAGACTCTGGAAACTAGACTCTGGAAACTAGACTCTGGGCACTAGGTAATGGACACTAGACTATAACTAGTTACTGCAACCAGCTTCAGCATCGTAAATCCTAAATCGCTTTAACTGGACTTTGGACACTAGACACTGGACACTAGATCTTAACTAGTCATATCAACAAACTTCATGATCGTAAATCGGGAATCGTAAATCTTGAATCGTTAAAAAGCGATAGGGATAGGAAGGGTTTGTACTGGGGTGGCGGGCTTTCTTCAGTTAATTTATAATAAGCCGAAAGCCCGCCACTCCAGTACCGAAGCGTCAGCAAATCGAGCTTGCGAAGATTCTGATGGCCTTTAAAA
>CAYZQX010000063.1:0-14059 GCA_964480615.1 uncultured Chitinophagales bacterium
CGAAGCATATCAAGCGCAAGCGCAGATTCTTGTTGCCAATAGAAAATATTATTATGGCACAAGTAACTTGGGCCGCAGGCATCGCCATAATCGCATACTTATGAATTATTTAGCAAGCCCTAAGTAGGTCTTGTCGAATTTGTGATAGGGAAGCGTAAGCGAAGATACTTTTTGCTGATAAAAAATAAAAAAAAAGCAGGCAACCTGAGCCTTAAACATCGCAATGGTCGCATGTATTTTGAATCGTATGAAAATTGTAATCAAGGATTATCCTGTGTTACTACTACAAATTCAATCTTTGTACTAGTCACTTGTTTTAATCTTGCATCAGCAAGGGATAAGGTGATAACTTACTGAGTATTGTCGCGATTTTTTACCTAGGGCATTTATTCTTTTCTGAGGTATTCAACTTCTTGAAAAACCGTTAAGTTGCCTTGATTATAACTCACATAATACTTGCCATCATATTGTGTTGACATATCGAAATAAGCAATCGTGCTGCCTTGTTTTATAATCGTCTCAATTATTAATTGCTTATTGGTATCTAATAATCTGAGTGGGATGTTTTCACGCACCAAACCCTTAGCTTGTACCACTAATAATTCAGCCTCGGTATCAGGAATGATCATCAATTTTGAACCATTCACAAAGGAATAGCTTTGACTTGATGATTCATTGCTATGACTATTCGGATAAGGCTGTGCTAAACATAATGTGCAGTAGCTAAATAATAATATGATGCCTATGCGACACATCATTATGGATTTGTTTGGGTTATATTCACAGTACCATTGCCTTCGCCAGTCCATTGAATGGTACAAGTATTATCACTCAATCCACAACCTGAGAGGATTGTAAATGTTCCTGTGATATCCCATTCATATTGGGTGCCTGCTGGTCCTGCTTCTACTGAATAGGTTTGTGACTCGGAGGAGCAAGATTCCACTGAGCCTGCGATGACAGGGTTAGGTGCTACACAGTTAGGAACAGTATAAGTGCTTACTGGTTCGGTAATGGAAGTAATTTTAGCTGCTACTTTGTTGCCATAAAATGTTGGCCCTACAACATAGGGATAATAAGAATTCCAATCTTCATCCACAGTTGCAAAATAACAATAGATGCCATCGGGGTATTCAGGCGTTACACAAAAACGTCCATTGTGTATATCTAAATATTCAGGCTCTGTGTGCGCTACATATTCATAGTCTTCTCTAAAATAACCTAGGGGATAGGTTGTACTTACAGCAGGTCCATCCGTAACATCATTGCCATTCGCATTATGTGTTCTTACTGTTATATCGCGCAATTGATAGGATGATTTTATACGTACTATGGGTCCTGTACCATCTATATTTTGATATCCATAAGCACCATATATTGGGAATCCGTCATAAGCAAATCCTATTAATGGTGAGTGTTGTGTGGGATCAATTGTATATAATCCATCGGAATCATAGAGGCTACATACCGTGCTTATAACATCTATATCGAGATCAAATGCTGATGGGTTTTGATGATGGTGATAATTGCCCATTGCAGGATGTCCTTTAGCACAGTCAAAGCCAATTTTTTCGGCGATCACTGCATCGCGATTCCATACGCCATCGCCCGCACAAGGAGGCTGTATAGGGCCACCACAAAGGCTTCCAGAAGCATTGCGCCAAGACACACCATCGCGGTAGTCAAATAGCGCTACACCATTGATAAATACTCCTATATTGCCACCAGTTGTTGCAGTAGGTGTACCTGTATTTTGAGTAGGGGATAATGGAATTTTAAATATCGCATTTTGATCTTGGGCGAGGGATGGATTGCCATCAAGAAATGGTCCTGTAGGGTAACTCGGTATGCCATTCGTAGTCACATATACCCAATTAGACGAGTATTGTACGGATTGACAATTAGCCAATACATTATCCACGATTGCTGTTGAATTGCCTTGTACATAATGCGATCCATATACAGTGGTGTTTTGTAGCCATCCTGTAATAGCTGGATTAGTTTGTGATAACAATATACAGCTTCCTTGTGCTATAATTATTAATGCTAAAAGAATTGATCTGAATGAATTCATATTGGTTGAAATGCTAATTGATTTTATCGCTATTTATTTTGAAAGTATGGAATCATTTCCTTCGGAAAACCATTTTTCGGGTCAAATATAAAATTCTTATCGCTTAATGTCAAAAGAAATGCAATTAAGTCTGTTTTTTCTTCAGGACTAAGCTGGATAGACTTTTTCTCTTCATTAGACAATGCATGAGGACTAATTATTCGATCATTGTAAAAATTTATCACTGATCTCAATGTTGCAAAACGCCCATCGTGCATATAAGGTGCACTGTATTCTATATTTCTTAAACTGGGAGTCTTGAATCGCAATGAATCTAATGGATTGCGAGTGATTTCATAACGGCCATAGTCGGGATGCAGTTTGTCGATAGGCAGTCCATTAGAAGCAAAATGATAATTGCTGAATAATGGCTCTGTATGACAAGCATTGCAATGGGATAAAAATAGTTGATAGCCTCGAAGCTCTTGATCCGAAAATTGTAATTCGCCCCTTTGCATCGCATCATACTTTGCATTTGCCGAGACTAAACTCAGTTGAAATGCAGCAAGTGCAGTCAACATATTTTTGCTGTCAATTACTGAATCACCAAAAATATTTTTAAACTTTTGTGTGTAAAATGACTTGTTATTCAATTTGCGCAATACATTAATTGTGCTATCACCCATTTCATGATAGCCATTAATAGGGACTAAGGGTTGAACTTCAATTGTATGTGCTGCACCGTCCCACATATAGCGCTCCTGCCAAGCTAAATTGAACAAGGCAGGGGCATTTCGTTTTCCTATGCGATCATATACACCGTGACTGAGTTTGTGGTCACTGTGTGCAAATGCATTGTAAGGACTGTGGCAGGAAGCACAAGAAATTTTACCATCAATGGATAATAGAGGATCGTAAAATAGGGTTCGCCCTAAGTAAATTAAGGATGAATCTTTGTGTTCAGGTAGTTTATATTTTGGTGCGGGAAAATAATTTGGATAGGTATCTCCTTCAGGCTTTGTAATTGCTGAAATCAACAACATACAATGGACTAAAATTAGTAATAATAGTATGCGATTAATTTTCAATTTGTAAATCTTTTTTTCTTTTTGGGCATTCCCTTATTATTCCGCAAAGGCTCCATAATAAGGTCGGGCTATCCGCTACTATGTCTTAGATTTTTTTTACAACCTAAGAAGACCTTGCTTTCATTGATAACTTTGGGGAATCGACAAAATTAATAAAAAAATCTAAAACATACCGCTCCTATCCCCAATGCAATAAGCACTTCGATTTTAATAGCTCCTTTATATAAAAGTTAACTCGTAACAAGATGATAGATCATTGTATGTGTGTAAAGTTTATGCTGTTCTAGTAAAAGTAAGTATCCTCACATCTTTTATTAGGGACACTATTTTAGCCTAATTTTAAACAATAGTCAACCAAAAATGATGCTTTTAGTTTGTATCTTAGGGCTAGCCCAACAACTAGGAAACATTACTTTAGAAGAATTCAAGAGATTGTACTTTCAATGGATTTGCACAACAGGTGATACACTTCAACAATAGGGCTTACACTAAAATTATAAAATTTCATCTCTAACTAATTTTCTTGTAGCTGTATTCGCGATAGGGATAGGAAGGGTTTGTACTGGGCTGGCAGGTTCAGATCGCTAGTGGATAAGCCTAATGTTTTATAACCTGTCAGCCCAGTACCGGAGCGTCAGCGCAGCCCTGTATAGCCCGGGCCTGTAAGGCATCGCCAAAAGTCCTGAAATTTCTAGTATTAAGCAATACCTGATTACAAGAATTTCCTAGGCAATATATTTGTTACTTCAATTCAATAATTTTTGATAGCTGGAGCATCCATTTTGAAGCTTCAGATCCAGGAGACATAATCGTACAATCATCAGTCATAGTGTCTCTATCAAATAGCTGATCGAAGTGAAATATTAGGGTATTTGGTTGAGCTATATGTTTGCTAAAAATTAATTTTTGATGGGTATTGTAGGGCGGGTCATAGCCACCCAGGTGCAAAGTAAATTCACCACTATCTTGAACGCATCCTGAATAGTTGCCTTCTAGCTTCACCTGTATATAGCCCGTTTGCCAAGTCCAATACATACCTAATGCTGGGTCTAAATCGCCCTTGCCTATACCCATCGAATTTGTGATCGAATCAACTCCTATAGACAACTCATACTTGCCTAATTGATTATATTCATCATTATTGATGCAAATGTAGTTTTTTGTTTTATCTGATAAATCTATGAGGTGATAATCTCTTCTGATTGTTTCTATATTGTCATTTGTGGGGTCGTTATTGTATAAGTTAGAAAGATAGAACTTAATGTTTGAAAAGGATATAGTATCGCCATTTTTTGTGGTATAAATTTTACCTAGTTTAATGGTGTCATTATTCCATAGGGAGGTTATATTAATCTTAGATAACTCCTGACCATTAATGCTATACGAATATGCAAAAATCACTAGGGCAAAAATTATTCTTCGCACTATCGTATTGGCCCATTTATAGCTTATTGAAGTCATTGTTGTTTTATATATTTGGATCCATAATTCAATAGAAGACTTCTTAGCAAGATGATCTGATATGCTACTTGTTGTTAATGGCTTTCTGAATTATGGTTGCGCAAATTTACTTTATTTTGCAAATACTGCCGCCTCAATAAATTTTGTTTTTATTAAATGAAAATTAGTAGCATTTTTGGTTTTTACCTAGCGGTGAATATTATATTGTATTCAAGATCAGTAATTTGTTTGCTTATTTTTCAGCTATTGTAATAATTGTAATTGGCCTAGGTCTGCTGTCTCGCCTTTTGCAGTTATTTGTATTTCTAGGATTTTTAGGAGCTTTTGCTCTTAATTGCACTTATTCATTTTAGGTTTTTTTATTATCTTTGATAGATGAAGTGTCTAGTAATATTCTCATTCGTTATTGCCAATTTTATGATGCTTAGTGGACAGGTATCTTCTGCTATTAGTATTTCTAATAATGTAGCTGAGTCTTGGTTACTAGGTCAGTATGACAGTGCTACACTGCCTATACAAACTTATGCAGCTAATAGTGAATCACTTTCACAATATGTTGTGGAAAATATTTCTGCAACTAATTTAAGGAGTTATACAGAATCTATGATTGCCTTTCACAATCGAAATACATTCTCTGATACCATCAGCAATTCCATTGGAATAGGTGCAGCTCGACGTTGGTTATATGAGGAAATTGCATCATTGCCTGCTAGTGTTGGAGGTAGGATGGCTATTTCTTATATGGACTTTAGTGTACAAGATGTATGTGGTGATACTGATTTGAGAAATGTATTTGCAATACTGCCTGGAACTAAGGGAGCTGATTCCGAAATCGTAATTATCGTTGCACATTTTGATACAAGGTGTGAGCAATCATGTAATGTAGATTGCTTAGCGGAGGGAGCTGATGATAATACAAGTGGATCTGCCTTGTTATTAGAATCTTGTAGGGTATTAAGTGCTCATAATTATGAAAATACAATTGTATTCTTATGGACAGTAGGCGAAGAACAAGGTCTTTATGGCGCAACTGCATTTGCTGATTATGCTTTGCTGAATAGCTTACCCATTAGAGCTGTTTTAAATAATGATGTAGTAGGCGGTATTTTGTGCGGTGAAACATCATCCGCTCCATCTTGTCCTGAATTTGGCGCGATGGATAGTACACACCTGAGAATATTTTCTTATGGTATTGACAATTCAATTCATAAAAACATTGCAAGATATGTTGTGCAGAATTTTGAAGAGCATTTGCAATCTTGTTTGGAAGTGAATCAGGAGTTAGAAATATTTCCATTAGAAGACAGGGTAGGGCGTGGTGGAGATCATATTCCATTTCGGATGAATGGATATCCCGCCATACGATTTACTAGTAGTTATGAGCATGGTGATGGTCATCCTGATGCGATGTATAATGATCATCAACACACGAGCGAGGATGTACTAGGAATGGATACGGACAGCGATGGCGTATTAGATTCACTATTTATTCATTTTCCTTACCTTCAGCGAAATACAGCTATTGTGTCACAAGGCGCAGCTAGTTTAGCGATGGCTGCTAACAAGCCTGAATATGAATTTTTTTCACAGGTTGATGGAAACTTTTTAGTATTTAATATAGCTGACTCTGTAAGTCATTTTCGATGTGGTATTAGAAGTAGTAATGAATTAGTATGGGAGAATTATTATTCGAATAATGGTGAGTTTATTTTTGAAATACCGAGCTTGAATGCTAATGAAGAATACATAATTAATGTATCATCCATTGATGAGCTTGGTTACCATTCCTTAGCAACTGATGATATTATTATACAGCCTATTTATAATTCCAATAATTCAATAAGTACAACCTATATTCCAGGCAATACGGATTGTAATAGCACACCTATTGAAACACTTTTTTTTAAGCCTGCTCCATTGAGGATTTGGCCAAACCCTGTAAAATCACTATTGAATATTTCAGTAGAAGATAAGAATTTGCATGATGCCGAATTAATTATATATGATGTTTTAGGCCATATTGTGGTACATCATCAAGCTATAGAGATAGCTGGTGGAGAGAATTTGCAATGTAATACAAGTGTCTTGTCAAATGGTATTTATATGCTATATTTGCGATTAAAAGATGGGGGTCTGTTAAGAGGTAGAATGGTTGTGCAGCACATTTAGTTAGGTTCCAATGTTCTCTTTTTTTTATTAAAATTATTTTTAAGGATATGTTTGATTTATTTGATAAACTAAAACAAGCCTCACAAGTAGCTGAGGACTCAAAGGCTAAACTGGAACTAATAGATGTTACAGGTACGGCGGGTAATGAAGATATTACTGTGGTAATAACTGCTGCTAAGACGCCTAAGAATGTAATTATTAGCGATGCACTATTCAGCCGTGGTGATAAGGACGAAATAGAAGATTTGTTTTTAGTAGCACTAAAAAACGCCTTAGACAAAGCAGAGCAAATAGCCGATCAAGAGATGAAATCTGGACTGGGAGATTTGCTTGGTGGATTTCCTGGCCTTTAGTCTATTAACTTGCCAAGCTCATTTAGTATTCCCATATCAGGAATAAAATCTTTGGGCATCAATGCGATAAATTCCAATAGAGAGATATCCGTTTTTATTTTCATATTAATATAGCGTTTCGTTCCATTGTGAAGCAAGATGAATGTGCGCTTGTTTCCTTTTTGATTTTTTGATAGAAAGTGTAATGAACGTTTGCTACCATCAAAGCCTATGATGGGATTGTATCCCCTTCGCTGATAGGTATTTAACTTGCGCTCATATCGCTTAGCATATCTCGTTTTGTAATAGTCTTTGCTATAATCCTTTAGGCTAAAATAGCGGAGATGGGTCAATAATTTTCCTTTAGTTTGCGTATCGATTGCATTAAGCCAGTCGTTTCTTTTTAATAAAAAGTGGGGTGCCCATACACTGTTTTTATGACCATTTTTTCCATCTTTTCCTAATGTTGTAGATGCTGTACAAGGTATATAAATGAATGTATAGATTGCGATAATGAATAGGTATTTTAACATCGGTTCAATATTATTTTTTTAATGGGTCTGATTTAGGAATGGAAATTTGTTTTTGTGCTGCTGGTAATAGTTCAAATATTTTCTAGCTCTTACCACAAAAGAGGGCCTTTCAAAGGTCATTTTTTCGTTGATGATGGCATTTAATTCACCAGCTAGCTCTACATGCGCTAATGTTATATTAAAAGCTACAGTCATAGCAAATGCTTTAATAGCAGCAGGTGAATCTTCTCTAGCCATTAACGCTAAGCATTTATCATAAGTAGTCATTCTGTTTCGTTCTGGTATAGTAACTTCCCCTAAAATTCTAAGACAATTTCTTATCACACTCTCATCATCGGTTTGTGCCAGTTTGTTGAGTATGACTTTTGTTTTTTTCTCAATAATTGTTTTTTGTTTTGGCAATAGTTGAATAATTAGGTGGCTTGCATTGCGCTGCTGTCTAATACTACCATTCTGAATGAATTCATATAGCTCACCAATGTTTTGTGGGTTTGCATTATAATGGAAAGCTAATTGTTTCAATAGTTTGATACCTATTGCATTTTGTAAGATATGTTCAATTTCTTGTAGCTTCAATTTATTAGTATTATAGTTCGTTAATCAGCTAAATTAAATATCCAAAAAAAAGGAATGCTCATTTTTTGTTCAATAGATTTTCATTATAAAATCCTACTTATTTCGGAATAAATTTGAGTGATGAGCTGTTGATACAATGTCTTTGCCCTGTAGGTTTTGGGCCATCATCAAATAGATGTCCAAGGTGACCACCACATTGTGCGCATAATAATTCAATTCTTTGCATTCCTAAACTACCATCGGTAATTAGTTTTATATTTTTAGGATCGATTGCCGACCAATAACTTGGCCAACCTGTGCCAGAATCGAATTTAGTATCAGATGAATACAATGGAGCATTACAAGCACGACATAAATAGGTGCCTGCTTCGTGGTTATTCCAGTAATCACCTGTAAAAGGCCGATCTGTTCCTTTTAACCTCAATACTTTATAAGCTTCTTCACTGAGCATGGACTTCCATTCTTCTTCTGTTTTAGAAATTGGAAATACCAATGAATCATCATTGCTTTTAGTTGCGTTGTTACGCACGCTGATAGGATCATTGTTTTCATTTATAGCACTAGTTTTTCCCTGTGCGCAGGAGCTAATATGGAGTAGCATCGATATGCAAATGAATAGACTACAATGGATGATGGCTGTCATATTATTGTACTTGTTATTTAAGTAAGGGTGTAAATTTCTCTCTGAATTTTTTTATCTTGGGATTGATAACTGCTTGGCAATAACCATAATCGGGATTATCAGAATAAAAATTTTGGTGGTAATCCTCAGCAGGATAGAAATTGCTAAATGGTGTAATCTCTGTAACAATAGGATCTGTCCATATTTGTGGTGCTATCTTTTCCTTGCTTTTTTCAGCTACAGATTGCTGCGCCTCGCTATGAAAGAAGATGGCTGATCTATATTGTGTGCCTTTGTCTGCTCCTTGTCGATTTAGGGTAGTGGGATCGTGTGTAGTCCAAAAAACTTCAAGTAAGGATTCAAAGGAAATAATTGATGGATCAAAATATACTTGACAAACCTCAGCATGTCCAGTCCTGCCTGTACATACTTCTTTGTAAGATGGATTTTTTATCGCACCTCCACTGTATCCGCTTACCACTTTTTCCACCCCTTTCAGCTCTTGAAAAAATGCTTCTACACACCAAAAACATCCTGCACCAAATGTTGCAATTTCAAGACTATCATTATTGAATGAGTTACTCATATCTTTTTCTGTTGTTTTTTTTTTTGTGATAGGATTATTGCCCATACATGCTGTAAAACTTATTAGCAAAGCTAAACTTAATAGTTTCATATTAATCGGGAATGAATTTTAATGATATAGAATTGACGCAATGTCTTGTATTCTTAGCAGTAAATCCTTCGCCTTCAAATACGTGCCCTAGATGGCCATTACAATGGGAACATATGATCTCTATCCTTCGGCCATCCGCATCAGGAATTCTTGTCACAGCCTCGGCTATTTGATCATCAAAACTTGGCCAGCCACAATGTGAATCAAATTTGTCCTTAGAATAAAACAAAGGAGCTTCACATTGCTTGCACACATAAGTTCCTGCTATCTTATTGCGGTAATACTCACCTGTATAAGGCATTTCAGTGCCTTTGTTTATTATTACCCTTGTCTCTTCTGGGGTAAGTGTATTCAATTTTTTCATATCACAATATTAAACAATTTTGAAGCATAGTTATTGAATGTAATGCTTGGGTAATGGATTAAAAAAGGTTAAACAATTCTATAGCTTTCATAAGGGTGATACAATGAAATAAAATGAATTAGTTATTACCAGTTGAATAGGGTTTTTGAATTTATTTTATACGGGCAATTCGTGGTTGAACATCCACTGAATTCCATACTTGTCAATTACCATTCCAAATCGTGCTCCCCAAAATGTTTCTTGTAATTCCATCATTATTTGTCCGCCTTCCTTGAGTAGCTCATAGGCCTTGGTTTGCTCATCTTTGTTGTCAAAATTTATACTAAGAGCAATATTATTTCCATTGTTAATTGGCTGGCCAGGCATGCCATCAGAAGCAAGAAATACAACTTGGTTAGCCTTAAACTCCGCATGCATTATTTTGTCTTTTACATCACTAGCAAATTCTGTAGGCCCATCACCAAATTTTTTCATTACAGGAATTTCACCATCTAATGCGTATTTATAAAAGTTAAGAGCCTCCTCACATTTGCCATTAAAGGTGATATACACATTTAAACTTTTCATCGGTTAAGATCATTAATTTTGGTATAAAGATAATTCTTTAAAAATTAATATTGCATCAATCAATTTTGGTTGAAGGATTTTTTTCAAAGTATAATTTGATGTATTAACTTTTGTGTATCTTTTAGATAGATGAATCACAATAAATTATGTTCAAGTACTTATTGTGGTTCGTTTCATAAATCTTTTAGTAGAAGCTGGACACTAGATAATGGACGCTAGACTTTGTGCAGTTCCTGCAACAAACATCATGATCGTAAATCGGGTATCGTAAATCTTGAATCGTGAAAAAGCGATAGGGATAGGAAGGGTTTGTACTGGGCTGGCGGGTTCGTGTTGCTAGTGGATAATCTAATGTCATATAACCCACCAGCCCAGTACCGGAGCGTCAGCGCAGCCCTGTATAGCCCGGGCCTTTAGGCATCGCCATAAAAAATGAATGAAAGTTATTGAACTAGTATAAGTTAGTGGCAATAATTAACATTTTAACTGTGGTCGTATGCAGTATATTTATTTGTACTTTTTTTTAAATGAAAAAGGCAAATTGATTTTTTTTTGAAAACCAATTTGCCATTAAAAATGATGAATAATCTATCTCTATAATGCCTAATTACTAGGGTATTAATACGCCATCAGCAACAAATACCAATTCGGTTTTAGGCTCGGTTATCTTGTTGATTTCTTCTTGTGATAATCCTTCGTCTTCGGCATAATGACGCAGTGTTTCCACATCTGTTGTTTCATATTTAGCAACTCCTTGAACGATTACTTCGCGCTTATCATCTATGTCCTTAGGCATAAAAAATCCATAATCTTTAAAGGTAACACGCATAGGTTCTGCATTAGGAACATCTAAATTCATCCAGCAACCTTTTACTTTGCACACGGCCACACAATTGCCTTTCACCTTAGTAGGCATTTCCTTCTTGTCACCCATTGTCGATTTGAGATCGGTCGTAGGAATAGCACCATCGGCAACTATTATTTGACCAAAATGATTTTTATCATCAGCAGCTGCCATAGTTACACCTTCTGCAGGCTTGGCTGTTTCAGCACCTGGCTTGTGACAATCAGCCTTTGAACTACAAGCAGATAGCATCATTAATAAATAAATACCTGAAATTGCAATTATTGTTTTCATATTTTATTATTTTTTGCACAAAGTTAATATATATTGTATTAATATTACAACCGAAAAAATTCTGGATTATCCTGTCGCTAGTAAATTTATTTTATTAGAGGAAAGTCCGGGCAGCAAAGAGCAAATGACCTCCTAACGGGAGGGCATATATCCTTGGGTATATGACGGAACAGTGCCACAGAAAATAACCGCCTTGCTTATCAATTTATTGACGAGCTTAGGTAAGGGTGAAAATATCGGGTAAGAGCCGGTGCTTGTACATAGCAATATGTAGAAGGGGTAAACCCTCATCGCTGAAAGTCCAAATAAACCTGGCCGTATATGGTGGGCTTGCTCGGCTCATTTTGACTTGTAATAGTCAATAGCAGGAGGGTGGGGTGTTAGAACTCATAGGCGACTATGAGGCTAGATAAATGGCAGGAATCAAAACTTTGTTTTGATAACAGAACCCGGCTTATTAATTCAGAATTTTTTTTTAATTGCTTTCTTCGCACTTACATTAACTTAGTTGGTTCTCTATATTTAATGCTAGTACTTATAATTTTTCTGATAAGAATGCAGTTTATTTATGTGGTACTATTTTTATTTTTGAAAGTGTATATAAGTATCCCTATGCCGAATAGAATAAAAGGAAGGCTTAGCCATTGTGTACGTGTAGCCTCCGCCTTATACACCTCAACTAATGCTCTCAATGAGAAGGAAATACTAAAAAATAATCCTGTAATTAAGCCTGTTCTTTTACCATTTAAGCGATGGTACAATAGGAAGAAAACCGCGAATAGCGACCAACTAATGAGTACATCGTAGAGCTGGGATGGATGGCGCCATACATGATCTATTCTAGTAAACATAAATGCCCATGATACATCAGTAGGTTTTCCTATGATTTCAGAATTAAATAGATTGCCTATCCGTATAAGTCCTGCACAAAACAAGGTGATTATTGCAATACGATCAGTGATGTAAAGGAATGGCCACCGATGTTTGATGCTGTAATATAAGATACCTGCTAATACGCCAATTGCCGACCCATGACTGCTCAATCCTCCTTTCCATATCTGTGGAATTTCAAGTAGATTTTTTGAATAATATGGCCATTCGTAAAAAAAAACTTGACCTAATCGAGAACCTATAATTCCTGTAATGAACAAAAGCTCTGTAATTTGCATCGCGTGATGAGCGGGCTTATTTTCTTTTCTAAAAAAATAGCGCAAGAGCAAATAATGTACAAATAATGAAGCGATATAAGCGCTTGCATACCAGCTGAGCTCATAGTTGCCTATACGAATTAATATGGGGTCAGCATCCCATATAACTTTTAAAAAAATATTAGTCAATTTTAGTATTTATTGTGTATGTATAATAGGTGATAATATCTTGTGCGGTAATATTTTTATTAGCGGATGCTGCTGCCTCACCAGCTTGGCCATGCAAGTACATTCCCAGTATGGCTGCTGCTTGTGGTTGATGTCCTATACTCAATAAGGCTGTGATGATTCCTGTGAGCACATCACCAGAACCAGCGGTGGCCATGGCAGGAGTTCCACTGCTATTGAAATAGAAATTACCTGATGGTGTTGCTAAGATACTATGTGCGCCTTTTAATAATACATAGCACTTATATTGTCGTGCAAACTTGTCTAGCATTTTTAGTTTCTCATAATCATCGGACCATTGACCCATAAGCCTTTCTAGTTCTTTGGGATGTGGTGTCAGTAGGCTATTTTCAGGTAACTTGTTTTGCCAATTATTTTGTGCAATGATATTAATTGCATCGGCATCAATCACTAACTTAGGAGGTTCTAAGTCCAATATTTTTGATAAGATGCTTTTTGCTTCGTCACCAATGCCTATACCAGGACCTATTCCTATTGCTTTGTAAGGATGGAGTTCTATTTTTGACAATTCATTATCTATATTTTTAGGTTCATATACCTTGCACATAACCTCAGGGATGGTCACTTGTATGATGTTCAAAATTGATTCTGGAATAAAGCAGGTTACTAGGCCAGCTCCGGCTTTAATACAGGCTTTTGCACACAATGTTGCTGCACCTGATTTGCCTGGTGCTCCAGCGATCATTAAGCTATGTCCTCTTGTTCCTTTGTGATCATATTTAGTGGCTGGTATAATTAATTGCGCTAGTTCTTCAGGTACTATATAATTTATAGTAGCCGCATCAATTTTTTTATCAAAAAACTTATCTGACAATTCAATATCAATACATTCCCATTCACCTACATACTGGTAATTGCTGGGCATTAGCAGGGAGAGTTTGGGAACTTGAAAAGTATAGGTATGATTAGCATTTACAACGATGCCGTTTGGTTTTTCGTGAGCGGGTAATCCACTTGGCATATCTATTGCAATGGTGGTGTTTATATAGGTATTGAGTTGCTCTATGATTTTTTCCCAATCACCAATAATTGGTTTGTTCAGTCCATAGCCAAATATCGCATCGATTATAATTGCTTGGGGAT
>CAYZQX010000064.1:0-14036 GCA_964480615.1 uncultured Chitinophagales bacterium
AGATAAGTGTTTTTTAAGAAATATTACGTAATTTTAGTCGGAGTTACGGATTAATAAAGCCGAAAGACCGCCACCACAGCACCGGAGCGTCAGCAAATCGAGCTTGCGAAGATTCTGATGGCCTTTAAAAAACTAATAAAATCAGAAAGCCCCGTATAGCCTGGGCCTATCCCTGAGCGTAGTCGAAGGATAGGCATCGCCATCATTTAGAAAAATAAAATATCCGTCCTTTAGTAAGCCTGCCTAACTAATTTCCTAAATTTCAGCGCATCAAGATAATATATCAATTTTAAACTTATGCTATTAGACACTGGGCTATGAAAGGTGTTTTTGATGTTAGTCAGATATTGGTTAGATGAATCATTGTCATTGTATATGATTGCTTGTTTCCATATTATATTGAGCATACTACCTGGCAAAAACTGCCAGCTATATACCATATCAATATTAAATGCATCAAAGTTTTTATCATAATTTCCTGCCCAATTAATTGGTGTGATATCCCCATTCATTTCTAAATTTACAAACTCATCAACTTTAAATTGTCTCCAGTAATGTCTTGCATTTAATATTATGTTCATTTGAGGATTCATGTAATACTTTGCAACCAGTCTATGCGACCATCCTAATAGATGTCTAGCAGCCAGTATAATACTATCCTGCTCACCTCGATCAACAAAATTATAACTACGAAAATCATGGTTATAATTCAATCCATAGCTGATATCAAATTTATTTCCAAGTTTTATTGTAGGAGTGAGATTATATTCCATAAATGGATCGTGAGGAATAGTGGACTCTGCCAGATTAATAGATGCCTCAAAACTTAATTTTTTAGTTGGGTTAGAACTAAACCAAGTATTCATGAATCCCACAGGCGCACGTCTGTATTTTCTTCCTGGAGTACGTGCTTCGTAATAATCATTATAGGCGATTGGATTTGATTCAACATATATGCCCCAGCTATTATTTTTTTTAGTAGTTATACTAGCATTAAAGCTTGTAACAAACTGCTGAAATTCTAGTGGTTCTACTCTGTTATTCAATACAATTTGCGCACCTAAATTCCAACTATTGAGTTTATTAGTAGGCTTATTAATGACATAATTAAAACCCATTAGGTACTCCATTTCATTATTGCGAAATTGAAATCCAAAATCGTTTTGATCAAAGTTCTTGTTAATATAAGAGTGTATGAAATTATATCTCCACTTACCACTAATTTTTGAATGGCCTATGCTATATCTATAACCTATGCTTGTAGGTGTATCTTGTTGCGCTGTAAGAATGCTCAGTGATGCCATGCCATAGGTCGAAGTTGAATTTTTTTTGTTTCTCATATCGAAGTTAATCGAGCTTACATTTGCATCGTAATAATTGCCTGATCTAATAACACTTGTATTGTAAATGCCAAATCGCGAATTGTTCTTCAGTGTTTGATCAATAGCTAGGACATTGTAATTGGTGAGCGGATTAGTAAGAATTTTTCGCTCTACTCCAGAGGTGGTGTTTTTTATTACTGCATAGGTAGGGGCACTAATTGCATTTAATAGGCCAATACCAGTTTTATTATTAGTCCTGCCTGAGAACTTAAATGCATTATAAAGCTTTGTGATATCTGGATTGCTCATAACTTGTTCGTTGTCACTTAACTGGTCATATACAGCATATTTATCGAGCGGTGTAGAACCTATCCGTCTTGAATAGAACATTTGCCCATTAGTATAACCTACATTTGCCGAACTAAAGATATCTGTCCCTTCAGTAAAAAATGGTCTGCGCTCTTCAAAAACTACTTCAAATGGACCAGTATTGAGTACTAAATTGTCGGATTGAACCTGCCCAAAATCGGGGATTAAAGTCACATCCAGTGTGAATGCATCCGTAAGACCATATTTTAAATCCATCCCACCATTAAGGATCAAGTTGGTATCGTATGATTCATCACCAGTTAAAGCTGGAACGTGTTCTACCCCAGTAGTAATATAGGGTAGCAGGACGAGCCTAACTGGCGGTTTTATGTTTTGAATACCCGACCATTCCCCATATTGTCTGATCACGCTATTTTGATTGGGATCTATCGCCGTCCAATAAGTCTCCTCATTAAGTCGTGGTACATAGCGATAAAGGCCTAAACCCCAGTCCTGTACATCATGGCTGGTAAATCGGATTGCTGAAAAAGGAATTTTGATTTCCGCAACCCAACTATACTCATTAATTGAGGTTTTGGCCTGCCACACCGCATCCCAGTTAACATCCGTATTATCGCCACTCTCCCTATAATCCATCTGAGATCCTGAGGGGCTAACAGCAAATACAAAAGCATTCTGATCATCATTATATGTATCAAATCCGATACCGAACATATCTACATTATCCAGATTGTCCCTTGCAGATAACCAATTGATAATTTTATTAGGTTCTGGGTCATGCATAACTGCCCCAACATATATGGCTTCATCATCATACGCTAATTTGACTTCGGTATCGAAACTTGCTGGAAGGCCAAAACTCGGTTTGTTAATAATAAAATTATTTGCAGGGATTATTTGCCCCCATATTTCATCATCTAGGATACCGTTAATTTTGGGAGAAATCTCAATCTTAGTCGCCACAATTTTTTTGCTATCATTTACGCTACTTGCTTCTAATTCAGTAACACTCATCATAAGTAAGCCACATAGAGTAGTACAAATATTAAATTTAAGAGGCATAATACTCATAAAATACTTGAGCGTATTGCAAGGACACAATTTGGAATAGGTATTAGATTTTTGCATAAGCAACAACATTGGGTCAAATGTCTTTAGAATATATTTATAATTTATCATTCGCCAATGTTAAAAAAAATAAATAAAAACAACAAAATCAATTTTCGTTTTACTTGGAACCTAATAAGATAGGGAAATCTATAGGATGTTTCCAATTTACGTATCCCTAGTGAAATTGTTTCGCTTATACTCATAAAAGTAAGTATTTATTTTTGAAATACTTGAGCCATTATCATATTATGAAATACTAATATGTTAAGAGGGTTGAGTTCTGGCTATTATCAAAACGGGTCTTCGACAATTCCTATACTTCTATGTGTTCTAAACTACTTAGTGGATAACAACTGATAAAATCCAGCTCTATAAGAAAACGAACAATGTTTGGGGCGATGCCTCCGGCCCGGGCTCTTCACTACAAGTCCTCGCTCGTACCTCGCTGTGGGCTTTACGTTGCGATCCCTATCGCAAATACAATAAAATAAACTGATCGATCAATATCTCCTTCCTATTAAGCACTACAATATACGAATGATATAGCTACATACGGCATAGATTACACTATTAATTGGTTTGAGAAGGTATATAATTCTCAATTATTTATAGCTCAAGGGGTTAACCTTCGCATATTTATAAGATTAGATAACTATGAAATATAGGATTTAAAATTATTGAGCAAGCAATAAGCAGCAAGTTAAATTATTAATATTAAACCAATTTATAATATAAATATGGGCAGATAAAAAAATAGTAATAAATTTATATTTTAATTCCAAATTGATGAAACTAATATTCTTATGTTTAGTAGCTATTTCAATATTTAGTTTATCCGCCTATGCTTGTAATCCGGGAGAGAATGAGATAGCTGTTTTTATTGATGCTGATGTGTGGGTAACAAGCGATCCTACGGAATGGCAGCTGTTAGATTCAGATGCTAATATTATTGATGGTGGTGTAGTACCCCTTTCTAATTTACAAGTTGTTCATTGTGTTCCAGATGGTTGTTATACATTCATAATAACTGATGGCTACGGTGATGGATTGATTAATGGCGGTTATTATCAGGTATCTTATAATGGTGTAATAGTTGCTACAGGGAGTAATTTTGGGTATGGTGCTAGTGAGGAGTTCGGAGATTGTCCACCTGGCAGTGCTTGTGACAACCCAATAATTGTCTCTCTAGGATCATATATAGCATCTACTCAGAACAATTGGTATGAATTCACACCTACACAGACTGGCCAATATAGCATCTCCACCTGTGGAAATGCTTGTGATACTGAAATATGGGGTTATAGCTATTGTTCGGGATTGATTTGGGATGATACTAATCTAGCAACCACTTTTTATGCTTCGGGTGGTTGCACTAGTCAATTGGAAGCTCAAACTTCATTCCTTGCAGAAGCAGGAATACCATTATATGTGAGAATAGGAAGCGTTACAGCCAGTTGTAATCTGGGCATTGATTGGTCACTATCATACTTAGGACCAGCAGTTGGTTGTATGGATACAAACGCTTGTAATTATGAGGCTCTTGCCACAGTAAGTGGCCCTTGTTTATATCCAGGTGATCCGCAATGTCCTAATGGACCTGATTTATGGGTATTGCAGTCTGATATAATAAATTCCCTACAACTCGCTACTGTTAATTCCAGTAGTTGCTATGTGCAGGAATCATGCTTACAAGGCGCTGGAACTAGACAGGTACTGAGATTTACCACCCATATTAAAAATATTGGAAATGAGGATTACTATATAGGCCCTACGCCACTAAATTCAAATACACCAAGCACGCAATTTGAATGGGATCTATGTCACGGCCACTGGCATTATGAAGGATATGCCGAATATTTGCTATATGATACAAATGGGGTAGAATTTCCGATAGGATTTAAAAACGGATTCTGTGTACTAGACTTAGATTGCGCCGATGGTGGTACACCTAAGTTCACATGCAGTAATATGGGCATAACTGCGGGATGTGGTGATATTTATGATGCCGGTCTCCCTTGTCAATGGATTGACCTCACCACTGTTCCTGCTGGTCAATATACATTTGTAGTAAGAATAAACTGGGATCAAAGCCCTGACATGAATGGAAATTATGAGACCGATTATTCTAATAACTGGGCGCAAGTATGCATCAATATTATAAGAGGAGGGGTAAATGATGCCATAACAGCGGTTAATGTGGTTAATAACTGCGAACTATATATAGATTGCGCAGGTCAAGCAATGGGAAGCGCACAACCCGATTGTGAAGGGGTGTGTAATGGTACACACTTAGCCGGTGACATGGACTTAAACCAAAACTATTACTACGATGATGCATTACTGCTCATTAATCAATCATTAGCTGGAGAAGGAGCTGAGCCTTGTAACGATTTGAATTCAGATGGAATCTTAAATGTTCTAGATGCTACTCAAATATATCAATGTATCCAAAATGATCAGACATGTAGCTTGCCCACTACCCAAATTACAAATTTCGATCATACTGTAGGATTCTCATTGATCAATCTTGATCCCTTAGCACACTATGTTGATGTACAGATAACAAATATGCTCGATTCAATTTCTGCATTTCAGCTCAATATTAGCGGTTTGGGAATCAGCGAAATTCAAAATCTAATAATTCAAAACAATTACTCCCCAGAATATTATCACAATACCAGTGGCGAAATAATCATGGTTAGTCCTACAGGAGATCCTTTAATGCGATTTACACAAACGACAGCAGTCCTGAGGGTATTTTACAGCAGTATTACAGCACCTGAAATATGTATATCTTCCGTTACAGCCGCCGTAAATAGCGAAAATCACCAGGTAAGTACCTACATAGGTGGCTGTCTTAATATCCCTGAAAAGTTGTATATCACAGTAATGTTAGAAAAGCTATTTACAGGTACGAGTATGGTAATGCGCACAGACTTGTTAGATAACAATTTATTGCCTTTTAGTCAGCCATTTGATGTTGCCCCTTATAATTATAATGGAAATGAGCTAGTTTCATTGATCAATGGATTTCCTGAAAACACTACAGATTGGATACTCATACAGCTTAGAGATAAAAACGACCCCTCTCAAGTAAATTATGAACGGGCAGCATTACTAAGTAATACAGGCGAAATAAAAGAAATTAATGGCACCTATGGATTAAATATGGCTGGCGTATTACCTGACCAATATTATATCGCCGTATTTGTGAGAGGGCATCTTGGGGTCATATCATCAGTACCAATTGACTTTCCAACTCAAAATTTATATGATTTTACAACAAATTTGTCACAATCCATGGGAAATGAGCAAATGAAATTAGGTGAAAATGGAAAATATCTCTTATTTTGTGGCGATTTTGACGGAAATGGCGTAATTAATAATCTAGACTTTAACCTATGGAGTACGGATGGAGCTGCTGTAGGTCAGTATCTTAGTTACGATGGCGATAAAAATGGAGTAGTTAACTCCTTGGATTATAATCATTGGTATGCCAATAGAAGTAAAGTCGGAAACCCTGTTATTCAATTTTAAATATTTTAATTTTTATAAGTCTCAAATATGAAAAAAATGCCTACCAAATTTTCTATTTTTTGGGCCTACCTGTTAGTATTTCTTGTATCAGGAAATATTTTTGCACAGAATGGACCCGCTGCCTTGCGTTTTTCTACCGAACTTGTAGGTGGAGAGTATTGTGCTACCATTCAAATTGCCTCTGAAGCAGAGTCTTTTGGATTAGGTACATCATCGATCTACATAACCTATAATTCAGCCGCCTTAGAGTTCTCCAGTTATACTTCTCATAACTTTGATTTAAGCGGTAACTGTTTCCAAGGAATCTTAAATACCTATGATGCACATCAAATTGATGCATCAAACCCTGGTATTGCAAATCTTACAATAACTTATGCGAATACAGCTGGGCTATTTGGATTTGGTTGCCCCATTGTAGGTAGTTGTTGGGTTGATGTGGGAACGTATTGTTTTACCATCTTGAACCCAAATTTAACTTCCGACCTAGCCTTCTCACCTAACCCTGACCACATCAGTTTTAATAGTCACATTAATGACGGACTCCCTGAAAATATGGTTGGAGAAGGAACTTTTACTGACCTCAGTGAAAGTTTAAATGGTGCAGTTGGTCCAGACTGTGCTGGTTTTAGTGCATCTGCTTCACAAGGCACTTGTACGGGTGGAAGTGCTACAATTACAATAACAGCTACAGGCGGTAATACTGCTTGTTATTCATTTATGAATGGTGCTACTGGCATAGATGACACAAATGGCGATGGTATCATTACTACATCAGTTGCTGATGGAGCGAGTTATTCAATTGAAATTACAAGTGGTGATGGTTGTTCTCAAACAGTCTCTGGTACTGTTAGTTGCGCCGCAACACCTACTTGTACAGATGGTATCCAAAATGGTACTGAAACTGGAGTGGATTGTGGTGGATCTTGTTCAGCTTGTCCTTCTTGTACTGATGGCATCCAAAATGGTACTGAAACTGGAGTGGATTGTGGTGGTTCTTGTACTGCTTGTGCGACATGTACCGATGGTATTCAAAACGGTACTGAAACAGGCGTGGATTGCGGCGGTTCTTGTACAGCTTGTGTAGCAACACCTACATGTACCGATGGTATTCAAAACGGTACTGAGACTGGCGTGGATTGCGGCGGTTCTTGTACAGCTTGTGTAGCAACACCTACTTGTACCGATGGCATCCAAAATGGTACTGAGACTGGCGTGGATTGCGGTGGTTCTTGTACTGCTTGCGTAGCAACACCTACTTGTACCGATGGCATCCAAAATGGTACTGAGACTGGCGTGGATTGCGGTGGTTCTTGTACTGCTTGTGTAGCCACACCAACTTGTACTGATGGTATTCAAAATGGTACTGAAACTGGTGTAGATTGTGGCGGTTCTTGTACTGCTTGCGTAGCAACACCTACTTGTACGGATGGTATCCAAAACGGAACTGAAACTGGTGTAGATTGTGGTGGTTCTTGTACTGCCTGCGTAGCAACACCTACTTGTACGGATGGTATTCAAAACGGAACTGAAACAGGTGTTGACTGTGGTGGTTCTTGCGCAGCTTGTCCTACTGATTGTGACGCTACATTAGCTGGTGTACAAAGCCCTGGTTCTGCTTGTAACGATAATAATGCAAATACAATAAATGATATGTACAATGCTAACTGCGTATGTGCGGGTAGCTTGTCAAATGTAAGTTTAGTTGCTGGTAGCTTAGCAGCAATTGACAATGGTAATCAAACATATACAGTGAGCTTCGCTGTTACTGGTGGTACAGGTTCTTATAGCACAATGGGTGGTACATTTACTGGTGGTAATTTCGTGTCAGCAGCTATCGCTTGTGGAAGTGCATTCTCATTTGTAGTAACTGATGGTAATTCATCAGTTAATGTATCAGGTGCTTCACCTGTATGCGCTGGAGTTGTTGATTGCACGACATTCGATATCAGTCAAACTGATTTTGTATGTTCTGAAAATGGTGGTCAGTTCACTATGACTTTCACATTATCAGGAGGTCTTGGACCATATATTATTAGTGGTAATTATAATGACCCTGAGTTTACTGGAACGACCTTTAGTTTAAATGGTGAGGATGGTACAAATATTAATGTTGATGTAACTGATGCTAATGGATGTACAACTAGTTTTGTTGCATTAAATGTGCCTTGTATTAAGTGTAATTGGGATATCACATTAGACAATACAAGCCCTCTTTATGTATGTGCAGGCGGTACTGCAAGTGCAGGTGCATATACAATATCAGATGAAAATGATCAGTACCCTGCTAATGGTGCTGTTATTTATGCAGTACACAATACAGGAGAAAGTTTTGTAGGCACTACGATTTATGCAGCTAATTCTACTGGCGTATTTTCATTTAGTGATTTGGCTGGAGCTATGACGAATACAACCTATTACATCTCTGCTGTTGCTGGTACTACTGATGAGAATGGCAATGTAGTATTAGATGATCCTTGTACAAAGGTTGCTCCTGGTATCCCAGTAGTATTTTTAGATCCTATCACCATCACACATTTATTCAATGGATGTAATGAAGAAGGTACCTTGTATAATGTAGCAGTTACAGGTGTAACTGGTGGTTATGCAGACTATGCTAATATGAGCTATACAATTACTGGATCAGCTTCTACGATAATTAGCCCTGCTATGCCTTTTGCAGTTTCTGATATTAATAATGGTGAAACTTATACAATTACAGCGCAGGATAGCTATTGCTCAGCAACTGTAAGTGGTTCATACAGTCAGTGTGAGCCTACTGCAATTACCCTTACACAATTCAGAGGCGAAGTAAAAGAAGAAGGAAATTTATTGAGTTGGGAAACAGCTACGGAAATAGATAATGACTTCTTCACGATCGAAAGATCTGCTAACGGAGTTGATTATACAATAGTAGCAATTGTGAATGGTGCAGGCAATAGTAATAGCACAAAGAATTATGAAAAGTTAGATATTACTGCGCCAGCAGGTACTTCATTGTATCGCTTGAAGCAAACTGATTTTGATGGTCGTTTTACTTATAGCGATGTTATTAGCCTTACTCGTAGTGCTTCATCAGAAGGCATCATAGCGATTTCGCCAGTTCCTACTTTTGATAACTTAAATGTGAGCATCGTTTCTGCTGAACCTAGAGTAGTTACACTCAATATATTTGACATAGCTGGTAAATTAGTAATGTCTTCCACACACAATGTAGTGGCTGAAACTAACCAAGTTACATTGAATGTACAGCAACTTTCTGTAGGTACATATTTCATCAATGTAGATGGAAAAACATCTCATAAGTTTATTAAGGAATAAGCTCTTAAGAAATAAGATCATTATTGATCAATCTAAAGGGGGAGGCCATTGTGCTTCCCCCTTTTTTTTTGACCTTTAGTGAAATTGCAGCTTTTAGTTTATATATCCGCTGTGACAAAGGATTTATTATTGTCAATTTGTCGTTTTGTGTACTACAGAATTTGGTTTTTTTTAAATGGTTTTAGGTCTTTATATTAACAAATTTAACTGGTAATAACTGTATAGGCTCTGATAATTAGGGCTTGCTAAATAACTCTGAATTCTTTTATCGTAATAGGTTCTAGCCATTCTTCGTGCAAAGGATATGCACACAATTTTATGAGTTTCCGTAAAAATGCTTGTATCATGTACATGCAATGTGATCTCTTATATAGTGCTACTTCAAGTTGTATTTGCGATAGGGATCGCAGCGACACCCCACAGCGACTTTAGGAGCGAGGAGTATAGCGTAGAGCCCGGGCCTCAGGCATCGCCAAAATCTCCTAATTATAAGTTATTTAGCAAGCCCTAATTACAAAAGTTTTATGGCTATATGGATGAATAGTGATTCTATCTTATTAGCAATCAAACAATCGTCTTTTTTTGAGATGAAGCAGTGCTTGAAAGAAGTCTTTTCGTATTTTATTTTGAGATAAATTAGATTGCTTTTTGGTAAGTATGAATTGAGCAATGAGTGGAATGTAGGCGTCTATTTCTTTTCACTTTTTTTTCGTTGGTTAGAGGCTTTATACTGCAATATGAGTTGTTCTAATTCCTCTTCGGAATACTTAGTCAATGCTTCTTCGATCGTGCTCGATAGAGGATGTAATTTTATAGCTTTTGAAACTATGGATTGATCACATTCATTACTCGGATTTTTTCCCTGGGCATATACCACGCCATTAGTATTTAGATTTTCGATCCAGGCATTTTTCAGTTGAATTAAAAGTACACGAGAGCTAAAATCAGCCCAACCTGGTTTTTTAGATGATGCAAATGATTGCTTGGGATTAAAGGATTCTTTTTTCATATCCTCTTTCCACTGCTTGAAATATAGATCGTACATAAAGGTGTATTTTCCAGTATAAGGATCGTATTCATAGGGGATTAGGGCAGTGTGCCAGCTCACATACCAATGCTCTTGATTGAGCTGTAAGGACAAAGACTGAATGCCTAACAATGCTGTTTCAAATGCTTCATCTCCAACACCAGTGATGGATGACTGGCTCGGGATGGGTAATCGATCAGTTTGCTTATCCCACTGTATGTAATTGGTTATGTTTTTAGAGCTAACTGATAGTTCCTCATTACCTGACAATATTATGTAATACAATTTTACTTGATAGGAAAATTTTTGTTTGGTGAGGCTACATTCGGGCGATTGACAATCCGCTGTGATACTAAAATGTCCATCGAAATAGAGTGCTTGTTGATATTTATCATAATAGCCGTCTCTTAGGTCTATATTGAGTTGTTCTATTTTATCAGCTTTGGCGATTGCACATATATCAAATCCATTGAGCAATACAACATGCTGTTTGTTCAGTCTTGCGTTGCTGTCTAAATTGACTTTAAAAAGCAGTGATTCGTAAGACATTTTACCTTCCAATCCATTGATGATAAAACTGGTGTCCCCCTGTGTTATCGTAACATCATTGGTGGCTAAATAAGTAAAATAGGTGTTGTATTTTCCAGCATCGGTTCCTAATCCTGTGCTTGCATTGTGGGAAATTAGCGCATTTAAGGTGTCGCCATCCGTTTCGTAGCTTATGTAATTTCCAAGTCGATTTAATCGGTGATTATAAGTCCATTCTTGGTTAAATCCCCTCCATACCACAGCCTCGTTTTGATAAGGCCATTTTTCATAGGTATCGAGCGGCTGAGCATCGCAAAAATGGAAAATAAAGCCTAGAACGATCGTGCTAAAAATGGATTTGATTAAGGAATACAATGGATATTTTTGATCAAATGTAAAATTATTTTTTATTCTATTTTTATGCAGTCTTTATTGTGTGCAATAAATTGATAAAAGGCAAAAAACAAGAGGATTGAAAGATTAAATCCTGCTACAATGAGTAGATTGCCGACTAAAGGAAAACTAATATATAGAAGGAAAATCGCTAAATAGAACAAGAATGGATTGACCCATGCGTATGATTTAGGATATGGCGTGTAACCGCGGTATATATAATAAAATATGCTAGCTGAAAGAATGGTAAATCCTAGAAACAATACATAGCCCAGTGGCTCAAAAAATGATTTTAATTGTATAGTTGTAGATGGCCCCAATTCCACTTCTTTAATTATTGTAGAATATATGCCAATAATTCCGTGATAGGCCACACCCGCTATAAGAATGGAACAAGAAAGAAAAAAAAATAAATATGCTCTTGACCTTGGGGTGATGACCGAGTGTATTAGATAATGAAATCCTATTAGCTCTAAAGGAATAGCGAGGATGCCAATATAATGGCCTGCTAATAGTCTAGGATAACTTATTTCTTTTAAAAAACTGTAATGGGGATCTAGATAATGGCCTGATGGATGATAAAGTAAAAACACATCGGCGATGCAGCCCAATATACTGCCTAATAGTCCTAGCCATAACATTTTATTTCCGCGCATATATTTTATTTGAGCTATAGCTCTGTACATCAAATATAAAGAGATAAAAAGAAAAAGCCTTCTTAGCAAGTGCTAAGAAGGCTTGATTATATTGAAGTCTTAAAGTCGCTTGATTAAAAGAAAACACCCACTTTTAAGGACACAGTACCCAATGTGATTTTGCGATTATCATCATCACCTAATATGTCCTTATCCCTGATAAAGTTAGCGAAGCCTTGATTAAAATCTAGGGCACCAAATAGGCGCGTATTATCCTCACCTATATTGTATTCCACACCAGCAGCTATTAGAAGACCCATGTTAACAAGTCCTACGTAATTTCTTGCTTTTTCATTCTCTACATTTGATGCGGAATTAATACTATTTTCGCGGTCATAGCGGGAGCGAATAGGAACGCCAGCTAGTAATCCCAACTGTCCAAAATAAGCGAAATGGCCATAATCCTTGGTGCGCAATTTTAATGTAACAGGAATTTCGATGTGCTGTATCTTAAAACTATATACATCGTTATAAGTCGTTAGACTATCAGCAGCTAGGGTATAATCCGCTTCAACGTTGTAAAAATGATGCGTGAAACCAGTCGAAAAGGCATACTTTTCTCTAAAAATTTTATCCATAGTTAAGCCCCAGCCAAAGCTCATGCCGCCCTTAGCTTCTACATTATTAGCATCCGCCTTAGTATATGAAAAGCCAGGTTGTAAAAACAGGCCAAATCTAATATCATCTTGACTGTAACCAGTAAGACTGATAAATAATACTAAAGCACACAATAAATGTTGAATTTTTTTCATATAATTATGTTAGGTTTTTATTAATAATCCGGGAAATTAGATTGACATTTGCCAATTAAGTTTAATTCACTGTATGGAATTGCGTGCAAAAATATATTATTTATCGTTTGGTTTGCTATTTTTATTGCTAATAGGGTGCAAGGAAAAGAACCAGAATTTTGTTCCCAATATTAAATGGAACAGGGATTTGATTCATATTAACCGGCTTGATAGCCTATTGTATGTGTATAAGAACAGTGGACAATCGAATAATTCAGGCGATATGCAATTGAATTGGCTGGAAAAAGAACAGCCATTTGCTGATTTTTATCTTTTTGACTATCTTTCCTTAAAAAATGATTCTGATTTGGTTTCTAAAAACATATTGCTTAATAAATTTGTCAATGATACATTTATAGGCTTGCTCACCGATTCAGTTCATAATCATTTTCCCGACCTCAGTATATATGAAATAGAGATGAGTGAAGCTTTTAGCTATGCACAATACTACAATCCCCAATTTAGCATTCCAAAAATTTATACCATCGTAGGTGCATTAGGCCCAGCAGCATTTACTGTTGATACCAGTTTCTTGGGAATTAATTTGGATATGTACTTAGGAGCTGATCAGCCATTTTATAGCTACGCACAATATCCCAAGTATGCCTCTAAGCGTTTTGAACCAGCTTATATTACGAAAAACACGATGCAAGTATGGCTACAAAATATATTGCCACCCGCTAGCAGCAATGCCAAACTTATAGATGAGATGGCTTACCAAGGGCGTATCCTGTATGCGCTGGATATGCTGCTACCACAAGTTCCTGATAGTATTAAAATAGGCTATAGTGAAGAACAGTTAGCCTGGAGCAAAAAAAATGAGTTTGAAATATGGGCCTATTTTCTCGATCGCAAGTTATTGTACGAGAATGACCGCAATAAGTATATGAAGTATGTAGTGGATGGTCCTACGACGAATGGTATGCCTGAGGATTCACCAGGAAATATGGGTGCGCGCAACGTCGACGACCATCGAGCTATTTCA
>CAYZQX010000065.1:0-8267 GCA_964480615.1 uncultured Chitinophagales bacterium
AGCGTCATTAGCAGGATTGACTAAGAAACCAGCAGTTTCGAGTTGTGCCGCACTGTAATCCATAGTAGGAACTGCATATCCACAGCCCGATTGTGCCTTTACAAGGCTAAGACTACATACAAACCACACTAGCAGGTGGGTCAGCAGGAGTAGGTTTTTTTTCATACGATTTTTACACGTTTAATTTGATCAAATAATATATGTGGCAAATTTAGAAACAATATTTAAACTGACCTAATTATTGTGGCATTATTTTTCCGAAATATTGATTTTTTTTTAAAGATCGACATATTTCTACAATTATCGGGAAAATTTCATTCTCATTCCGCTCACAGATTCATCAAAAATACTGCCATTATAAACTAAATGTCCGTTCACCATAGTGCTTTCTATCTTTGACTTGTAAAGCATTCCAGCTAATGGAGACCAACCACATTTGGCAAAAATTTGAGGGCTTAATAAGCTGGGTTTTGAGGCAAGATCTACCATTACAAGATCCGCATAGTAACCTTCTCTTATAAAACCTCTTTCCGCTATTTTGAAGATTCTAGCTGGTTGATGGCACATCTTTTCAACTAATTTAGTGAGATCAATCATCCCTTGGTGTACCTTTTCCAGCATCAATACTAAGCTCTCTTGGATTAAGGGGAGACCCGATGGAGCCTGCCAATAAATTAGTTTTTTTTCAATTTCGGTATGAGGTGCATGATCAGTGGCGATCAAATCTAAATGATCGTTCATTAATCCTTGCCACAACGCCTTGCGATCGGAATCTTCTTTGATTGCAGGATTACATTTTATAAAATTTCCTAATTGGTCATAATCTCTCGATGAAAAATGCAGGTGATGGACACATACTTCAGCCGTTAAGTTTGGATTGCGCATTTTAGCCTCAGCGATAATTTGCACTTCCTCTGCTGTGGATATATGCAATATGTTTAATCGTGCCTGATGTCTTTCAGCAAGTCTTATAGCTTTTTTTGTCGATATTATGCAAGCGTCACGGGACCTCACCATTGGGTGTATATTCGCACTTGCAGTATCGCCATATAAAGATTTATATCTTTCAGTATTCGTCCTAATTGTAAGCTCATCTTCACAATGTGTACTAATAATGGTAGGTGCATACTGAAAAATATTATTTAATGCAGCTTCATCTTCCACTAGGAGATTTCCTGTGGAGGAGCCTAAGAAAATTTTTACGCCACAAATAGTTGTTGGATCCAAACTCTTGATTTCCTCAATATTAGATTCACTGGCACCTAGGAAAAAACTAAAATTTGCCAAGGAGGAAACCTGAGCTATTGCATATTTTTGTTCTAATAATGTATGATCCAATGTAGGTGGTTGCGTATTAGGCATTTCCATAAAACTGGTAACCCCACCTGCGACAGCAGCCTTAGACTCCGTGTATATTGTGGCCTTATGGGTAAGTCCTGGTTGCCTAAAATGGACTTGGTCATCAATCACTCCTGGTAAGAGATGCAGGCCTGTGCCATCAATTTCCTGTGCTTGTGCTACATCAATGATGCCACCAATTTTTGAAATACGAGCACCTTCAATGTACAAATCCCCTTGTATTACGCTACCTTCATTTACAATACTTACATTTTTGATAACTTTTCGCTTCATACACAATTATATTAGGCAGTAAAATAAGCAAAAATACTTGACTAACTGCGCTGCGCAACAATAATATCACGAATGGAGAATCCCAATACCTCATCTAATTCTGCCATTAATACAGGCGCATTAATAGAAAAAACTTGTGGCGAATTAAAATAATAGTCAAGACATAATGCGAAAAAATATTGCAAATAATTACGACAATAAACCAACTGGTTAGGTATCAATAATTTAGAACCGCTTGCGAACATAAAATCCATAGTACCGTTATTGAGGGAGTTTGCAAGACTTCTAGGACTGTTTTTAAAATAAGAAATTGGGCTCATATAATGTTCTTGAAAATAAGCAATAGCCCATGCCATGGTCAATGGGCTGATGTATTGATCAGGAGCTGACAATGCCATTAATGTATGTCTCCAACTGACAAACAATTTACCTGACAAATGTATTTCAAAGAGGGCAAAATCACCGATTAATGGGGAAATAAATGCATCGGGAAATAGGTAAATCTCGCTAAACTGTTGAGGCATAAACTCATCCAATCCGATACTCATAATAATAGGTGAAATAGCGGTAATGACTCGAATCTCTTCATTGACTTCCAATCCTCGTATGCCCTCAATTTTTATATTTTTTAAAAATAATGCTAATCTAATTTCAAAAATCTGCTTGGTCTCATCAGCTAATAAATGATAAAACAAACTATACTTCTGTAAAATTAATTTCTGCTCTGAATTTAAAATTGGTACCATAAAATATTGATTAGGTGGTTCTTATTATGAAAAAAAATGTCTTTATCCTAAATGTACTAAATTTGATGATTCAAAAATATCAATATTTATTAATAATGAAGAGAATAATTTATTTCCTCTTGTTTTTCGTGGCAAGTATTCAGGTAAATTGCCAAAGTCTATTGTGGAAAATCTCTAAATCTGGCATTCAAAAACCTTCGTACTTATACGGGACGATGCATACACAGGATAGTGAAGTATATAAATTTGGTGATGCTGTAGTTCCCGCATTAAAGTCAGTCGATGTAGTAGGCCTAGAGGTTATTAATCTCGAAGACCCATCGAATCTTATGTACGTCATGCATTCGATGATGATGATAGATGGCAAGTTATCAGACCACCTCAGCGATGAAGATATGGAAATTCTCAAAGCAAAGTTACATGAAGTTGATCCCATGCTCTCCATGTTTTATGATCAAATAAAACCATTTTACTTATACGCTTTACTAAGCAATGGCTCATTGACTATGGATAAAGATAACGTTCTGGATTTATATTTTGAAAAGTTGGGAAAAGAGGAAAATAAAGAAATATGGGGTATTGAAACTATCCAAGAGCACTTATCGAGTATTGATCAAATAGAGATGGAAGAACAAATAGCTATGCTAAAAGAAGTTATAACAGCTTACAAACTTAAGGAGCAAATAGATGAAGATGAAATGCTCAAGCTAACAATGAATATATATGGCCAAAAAGATTTAAAAAAACTTTATGAATTTTATAAATTATCCAACCCTAGTCCATCGTTTCACAAAGCGCTCTTAGTGGATCGCAATAATCGAATGACCCATAGGATGGATTCACTGATGTCGATCAAATCTGTGTTTTTAGCTGTTGGGGCATTGCATTTATGTGGGGAAGAAGGCTTAATTCAAAGTCTTATAAATAAAGGATATACTGTGGAACCTGTAATCTCTGAGTACAGTCCACCTAAGTTCGACGCAGCTATGCAGACTGAATGGATTTCTTATACTGACAAAAACTGGTTTTACAAAATACAATATCCCAATATTCCAATTGAAACTACCGACTCCATAAAAATGTATAGTTCAGATAAATATCAAATATCGGGACACAGCTATTACAATGATAAGGAAAATCAAATTGTATATGAGGTAATAAGTTTTAATCACGAAACGCCAATTGCGCCACCTACCTATCTAGAGTGGTTAGGAGCAACTATGAGTTGGAAACGCAAAGATATTAGCCACCTGAATATACCGGCCAATATAGCTGAATATAACCTAGAACCTGGAAGAAATAAACTTGTAAAAATATTTTTCCACAATAAAAAAGCTTACCTTATTGGAATTACTGGCGACACTGATTTAATCCACTCCGTAAGTGAAAAATTCTTTGACTCCTTCCATTTTATATCGTCTTATGAGGAAAAAGTAATTAGCAAGCCCACACCTGTAACTAAACCATAAAAACAATTCCGAACTAAGTACTAAAGCTTCGCAAAGTACGCTTAGAATACCTTTTGACAATAATAGGTTGAGCTGGTATAATTAACCCTAATTTAGGCGTTTTTGGCTATTCCCTTTAACCATCTTGGAATGATTGATTATGGATTCAAGATTTAGGATTCAGAAGTTTATGGGATATATGAATTAAACATAGTATCTATTTAACGATTTGTGATTAAAGATACTGATGTTAGTTACAGCAACTGCATTAGGTCTAGAGTCAAGTATCCAGTGTCCAGAGTCTATTATCTTGTATTTAGCGATAGGGATCGACGCGGATAGCCCACAGCGAGGTACGAGCGAGGACTAGTAGCAGAGAGCCCGGGCCATAGGCATCGCCATAAAAAAATTGTAACAAAATAATAGCTCGTATTATATACCCTAAATTAGAAATAGCAATAGATTCTATAACGAAAAAAATATCCATTGCATGATTAAAATAAACGCGGTACTAACTGAAATACTATGGATATATAAGTCGATCGCTAAACTGAATCGATTGAAAAACACCTATAACAATTCGATGATTAGGCTAGGAATTGTAATCGCTGAATAAACAATAAATAGTGTTATACTTACTTGCAATCACAATGATGATCGGTTCCTAAATCAATTACTGTTATTACTTTTGTTTCATTGTCACAGGCTGCTAATACAATTCGGACTTCTTGCTTTTCACTGGTTATCCCCTCGAGTGCATAAGTAGGACAAGGAGCATCTTGGGGGTCACTTTTGCGATGATTTATTTTCCCACTGGACATTATTTCTTTTATTTCAGACTCTGAAATAAAGCGACAATCCATCCTGCACTTAGCGTGCCTAGTATAATACATTTTTTGCTTGCTCATTAACGCCAGTATAGAGGCATCACTGTCACTATTAGGTAAGGTTTGCTGGCTTTTAGGATTGTTTTGAGCCGGTGCTTGGGTATTAGATTCAGGTTTTTGACTATTAGAAGGATTATTAGAAATTGAGGTAGGGCTATCACTACAACCTTTGCCAAGATATAGTATGGCCGCAACAATTAAAGGCGACAGGAGGGTAATTAATCTTCGATTTTTTAAAATTGAACCAGCCATTTATTATTGATAATTATGAAATGCTTATTTTAGCGGCCAAATTTAGATTAAATGTTTGACTTTAGTATTTTTTTAAACCCAGAAACTTGGGTAAGTTTGCTCACGCTCACATTTTTAGAGATCGTGCTGGGGGTTGACAATATTATTTTCATATCCATAGCAGCTGGTCGCTTAGATGGCAAGGATCAAGATAAGGCTACTAGATTAGGGTTATTAATAGCCATGGGTCTTCGTATAATTTTACTATTTGGTATTTCATTTTTAATATCCCTGAACAATCCACTTTTTCATATTAATACGAGATTTTTGAACGGTGCAATATCAGGCCAGAGCTTAATCTTATTTTTGGGTGGATTATTTTTGATCTATAAGAGTACTACAGAAATTCATCATAAGCTAGAAGGAGGGACGAATTCAGAGGAAGAAGTTGAGCAAGGAAAAGCGAGTATGTTCTCAGGCCTAGTCGGTGTTGTAATACAGATATGTTTAATTAATGTTATCTTTTCAATTGATTCAATACTCACAGCGATAGGATTAACCAAAGATGTTCCAGTGATGCTCGTTGCGGTTGTGCTTTCTATATTGGTAATGATGATGTTTGCCGCACCAGTAGGGCGTTTTGTCAACAAACATCCATCCGTACAAATGCTTGGGTTAAGCTTTCTTATTCTAATAGGTTTTATGCTTGTAGCAGAAGCTGCACATTTAGGTCATGTACAGCTATTTGGTCAAGAAGTGGGAACTATCCCAAAGAGTTATCTTTACTTTGCTATCTTCTTTTCATTAGGGGTAGAGATGCTCAATATGAGATTTAGGAAGAAACACGTACCAGTACAACTAAAACAAAAATACGAAAACGAGGAACTTGACAAAATAATATAGCTATCTTGTCAAACCGTTCTCAAATCGTCCCAATCTTTATTACCAATTTCCTAGACATGTTGGGATTTGGGATAATTATACCTGTTTTTGGATTTATATTTTTTCCCGAAAAGGATGGCTTGCTTACCTCGCAATACAATGCGGATGAGCTAACACGATTGTATGTTATCTTAGTTGCGTCTTTTTCATTAGGTGCATTTTTTGGTGCGCCATTTACAGGTGCATTGAGTGATCGATATGGTCGAAAGTATATGCTCATATTCACTTATATTACAAACTTGCTGGGGTATATGCTATTTATATATGGCATTACTCATGCACATTATGGGTATATGTACTTAGCACGCATAGGGGCTGGTCTTACGGGAGGTTCTCTATTGATTATTCAATCTTCATTAGCGGATGTGAGTACCCCTGAGAATAAAACAAGAAACTTTGGATTAACAGGCATCGCATTTGGATTAGGATTTATTATTGGTGCTTTTTTAGGTGGCGTACTCTCTGACCCTTCAAATTGTAGCTGGTTCAATCTAACTACTCCATTCTGGGCAGCCGCATTAATTTTTTTTATTAATATTATTTTCCTAATATTCTTTTTTAAGGAAACGAATCATCACAGAAATGACAAGTCTATTTCAGTACTAACAGGTCCTAAAAACATAATTAAAGCAATTAAGTCGGGCAATCTATTGCATCTATTTTTTATTGTTTTCCTCATTACACTGTCCTTCAACTTTTTTGTACAACTTTTCCAATTTTACATAATGGATAAGTTCCACTATAGCAGGACTGGAGTTGGGGGTATATTAGGTATATTTGGTCTATTAATCGCCATCGCACAGGGTGTTATTCTTCCCATATTGGCTAAACGATATAGCACTTATAATCTATTGAAATATAGTCTTCCACTTTTTGCATTAAGTTACCTCATCATCTTATATCCCACACAAATTAGCCACCTTATCTTGGCAGTTTTTATACTGGTTATCATGCAGGGAATCAGCTTTCCTACCTCACTAGCAATAATATCAAATAAGGCTGACAAATCCACTCAAGGAGAGATGATAGGTATTAATCAAAGCGTACAAAGCCTTGCTGCAGCCTGCCCTACCCTCCTGAGTTTATTCATAAAAGCCGAGTATCACTATCCAATGTATTTTGGAGCCATTGTAACATTTTTCGCGTGGTTATACTATCTTTACTTTGAAAATAAGATTAAATAACCTCAAAATGTAATAAATAAAATGGATGCATTACAAATTATTTACCTCTTGGTGGTTTCATTATTTATAATAAAAACACTTAGAAATACAATTACTAAAAAAGACTATGAATTTCCCGATCATTCTACGCCCACTCAAGTGCCACAGACTGAGCTATCAATAGAAGATTTGATAAAAAAATATCAGCTTCCAGAAGATAAAATTCCAACACCCTTCTTGCCCAAGCTTGACAAAACAACTGAAAACATAAGCTTTGAAAACGATACAATAGAAAGCGAATCATTAGAGGATGTGACATCACTCAGTTCCCTATTTAAAGAAGAGAAAATATTTACTTATGACGATGAAGCAACCTTCGAGTTAAGCAAAATAAAAAATTCCTCCTTTATTCAATCTTCAGATGATGCGCACAGCAAATCAACTTTATCCACACCTAATGATTATATTAAAACTGAAGTAAGTTACACCCAAAAAAATAAAAAGACGAAACTAATGCAAGCATTTATACATCACGAAATTTTTTCTAAAAAATACGATTAATAACTTGTGCAGAATTGAAAATTTGCCCAATAATTTAAGGGCTTCAATCACTCATTATTATACGATTAAAGCGATGCCAGCGACCCGGGTTGCTTGCGAATTTTTTATTTTTTTATCGACAAAAAAATCTTTGCTCAGGCATTATTTTTCAGGGCTTCGTTTACGCACTGGTACAGGACTGGCAGGCTTTTGGCATAATTATTCACAGTAACTGAAAGCCTGCCTGTCCTGTACTAAACCCTTATGATCCTAAAAGGACAGAGCCCAATAACAGCCAATTAATGTCCCTCATGGTGGAGTAAAACTGAAAAGGTTTTTTGAGGGACTTCCCTATCGCAAATACAGCAAATTAAAACTTGCACAGCAACCTATTTTTTTTCTAAAAGATAAAGCTATCCTATTCTAAAAATGCAATTCCAATATCAACTATCGATCTATTCTATTTTGGTATGTATGCTGCAAAATATTTTACATTTATTCCTTGTATAAGGTGAAAAAAATTATTCGAGATCCACTTCAAAAACACCCCTAACAATGGTTTTTTATAAGATATCGAGCAAATAATATTTCACAACGATAAAAAGTTGTCGATCATGTGCCGCTATTTTGAAATATCGGGTGTTTTGCCGATATTTTGAAATATCGGGTGTTTTGCCG
>CAYZQX010000065.1:8367-13940 GCA_964480615.1 uncultured Chitinophagales bacterium
TATTTTGAAATATCGGGTGTTTTGCCGATATTTTGAAATATCGGGTGTTTTGCCGATATTTTGAAATATCGGGTGTTTTGCCGATATTTTGAAATATCGGGTGTTTTGCCGATATTCTGAAATATCGGGTGTTTTGCCGATATTTTGAAATATCGGGTGTTTTGCCGATATTTTGAAATATCGGGATTTTTGCCGATATTTGCAGGATGATCGCAATATTAACAGGTGATATAATCAAATCAAGATCAGCAAAAAAATCTGAAGAATGGTTACTCCCATTAAAAAAAAATTTGAGAAAATGGGGGAAATCAGGGATTGATTGGGATATCTATCGAGGGGATGGTATCCAAATTAGATTGGCTGAACCACAAATGGCATTAAAACTAGCCCTATTGATAAAAACAAAAATAAAACAGCATGGGATATTAGATATTAGAATGGCAATAGGAATTGGGAAGGAGCAATATAGAGGTGCAAAAATTAGCCAATCAAATGGTGAGGCATATATTAACTCTGGATTAAAACTAGATGAATTAAAAAAAGAAAAAATAACGCTGGCATTAGCAAGTCCTTGGGCTGATGTTGATTCAATCATTAATCTCTTATTGCAATTTGCAGCTCCCACAATGGATAAATGGTCCGTAGTCTCAGCGGAATACATTGCACTATTATTAGAACATCCCGAATACACCCAAAATAACATTTCAAAAAAACTAAAAATATCTCAATCATCAGTAAGTGAAAGGTCAAAACGTGCGCATAGCAATGAAATTCAAGCCTTATTGAAATATTATGAGGAAACCATAACAGCTAAGCTTAATCCCAAAAAAACGAAATAATAAAAAATGATATTAATACTCTATTTTATTTGTCATCTAATAGGTGACTTCTTTCTACAACCTGAAAAATGGGTCATTCACAAGGAAACCCACAAATGGAAATCCCCATGGCTATATATACATATCCTGATCCACTTCTTATTGCTGTGCTTAGCTACAATTAATCAATTCAGATTAGAGCCAATTCTATTTATTTGTATTTCGCATCTTCTTATCGACTTGTCAAAAATCAGCTATCAAAACGAAAACAACAAATCAAAATGGTTTCTAGTTGATCAAGCACTTCACTTGATCGTCTTAGTACTTGTATGGTTCGTATTTTATGGAAATGGAAACACAATAAGCACTATATACAATAATAGGACTATAACCATAGGTGCTACAATATTGTTCCTTACAATGCCTACATCACATCTTATCAAAAATTTGATTGCACCTTGGACGATAGTAGCGAAAGAAATTTTACCCACTACACTAAACAATTCAGGACGATATATAGGAATATTAGAGCGATTACTCATACTTATTTTCATATTGAATAATCACTGGGAAGGTGTTGGATTTCTACTTACTGCGAAATCCGTATTCAGATTTGGAGATGTAAAAGAAGCAAAGGAAATGAAACTGACAGAATATTTTTTAATTGGTACTTTGTTAAGTTTTGGAATAGCAATACTGATCAGTCTTATTTGCTATAAAGTAATAATTGCCCAACAAGTAGCTATGAATATGTAGGATAACCCTCTAAAAGATTAAGAGGCTTGATAACAATAAGCCCCTACCCTATGTAATTCATTAATATACAATTGTCCATATCAAATTGGATTTACTTTCTTCTTGATATAGATAGAAAAGACAAATTCAAAGATAATACATGTATTGTCTCCATTAAAAACAAAAAACTACAAATAATCCAGCAAAAGTGTGGATTCTTTTTTCCAATAAAAAAAAGCTCCTTTATAAGTAATCTGTGTCTGTTGTTACCGAAATTAGCCGCTGACAAGGCTTCGCCACAATTGCAAAGTTTTTAGTTAATGACCAAGACAAAATAACAAAAGAAAAAAACCCTTCTTTTGAAACTAACGCTCTGAAAGAACAAATTTAGCCATATTGCAGCTCTCTGAGCTAAATAATTATTTCTCACAATTAAAATTCATAGTTTATTTTTGCATCTCTTATGGTAGAACTGTTTACAGATGGTGCCGCATTGGGCAATCCAGGACCTGGTGGTTATGGACTTATATTGAGATCGGGAATTCACTACAAGGAAATTTCGGACGCATATAGGTTAACCACTAATAACAGAATGGAATTATTAGCGGTAATCATAGGATTGGAATCCTTAAAAAAAGAAGGCACCTCAGTGACAGTTTATAGTGATTCACAATATGTAGTCAATGCAGTGAATCTGGAATGGGTATTTAACTGGGAAAGAAAAGGATTTAATAAAAAGAAAAATCCAGACTTGTGGATAAGATTTTTAAAAATATATCGAAAACATAAAGTAAGATTAGTATGGATAAAAGGCCATGCAGGACACCCTGAAAATGAAAGATGTGACCACCTCAGTGTAATAGCTGCTCAAAATGGCCCATTCAAAATCGACCAATACTATGAGATTGAAAGCGAAAAAAATCCGACCTTATTCGAATAGAGAAATGAGCTGCAGAATTTTATAAAAAACAATTATATAAAATAAAATTATCAACCGATAAATGAAAGTATTAAAATTTGGTGGCACTTCAGTGGGAAGTGCTGAACGAATGAAAATTGTAAAGGATCTAGTGATCGCAGGAGCCGAAAATGCAGGCGCTGTAGCCGTCGTATCAGCAATGAGTGGTATTACTGATCAACTAATATTAATGGGCAAAAAAGCCGAAGCAGGTGACGCTCAATATAAGATGCTATATGATGATCTTTACTTTAGACATCGCAAAGCTGCCGAAGAATTGTTAAGTAAAGCGGATGCGGAGGAATATCTGCAATTCTTAAAATCGCAATGCAGCAGTCTTGAAGATATACTAAACGGAATCTTCTTAATACGAGAACTGAGTGCACGCTCATTGGACTTTATTACTAGCTATGGCGAACTACTCTCGTCTTACTTAATCTATTTACTAATTAAGTCCGATTTCCCAGATACGGGATTTATTGATAGCAGGTATCACATTAAGACCGACAGCAATTTCACAGCTGCTAGAGTTCAATTCAAGGAAACAAATGAATTGCTACATAATGCAATTATTGGCAAACATAAAATATTTGTTATGGGTGGATTCATTTCTTCCAATAGCAATAATGTAATAACAACCCTTGGTCGCGGAGGATCTGACTATACTGGAGCAATAGTGGCTGCAGCTATTCATGCTACAGAACTAGAAATATGGACTGATGTAGATGGCGTAATGACAGCCGACCCTCGCAAAGTGAAAGGTGCATTTTCTCTAAAAGAAATGACCTATGAAGAAGCAATGGAAATGTCTCATTTTGGTGCCAAAGTAATTCATCCACCCACAATACAGCCCGCACTAGAAAAGGAAATACCAATCTATATCAAGAACACGTTTAATCCTGCGCACCCAGGAACCAAAATCACCAAAGATACCGATGACAAACAGCCTGTAAAAGGAATTTCATCTATAAGCAAAATAGCATTAATAAATGTAGAGGGCAGCGGACTCATAGGTGTTACTGGATTTGCAGCAAGATTATTCAGTGTCATTGCAAGCAATGAAATAAATATCATTCTCATAACACAAGCATCTAGTGAACACTCAATTTGCTTTGCAGTAAAGCCAGAAGATGCAGCTAAAACAAAAAAAGTTGTAGAAGATGAATTTCGATTAGAAATACAAGCAGGACTAGTAAATGAACTTGATATTCGAACTGATCTTTCGGTTATTGCAGTCATAGGTTCACACATGAAACTTACTACTGGTATCAGCGGCAAACTATTTAGTGCATTAGGTAAGAATGGTATTAATATATATGCAATCGCGCAAGGATCTAGTGAACTAAATATTTCAACAGTAGTCAATCAAAAAGATGAATCGAAAGCCGTTGATGCATTACATCAAGCATTCTTTGCACAAGATATTAAAAGAGTAAACTTATTCATCGTTGGCACTGGGCTAATAGGTAAAACATTGTTAGCACAAATGAATAAACAGAAGGAATACCTATTAAAAAAACACTCATTAGAATTTCATATTGTTGGGATATCAAATACTAAAAAAATGTTGTTAAATATAGGAGGCATAGATTCCAATTCTTATGTAGATGATTTAGAAAAAAGTGGTGAGCCAGCTAATCTTAATAGTTTTACTCAAAAAATGTTTGAACTAAACTTACCAAATAGTATCTTCATCGATAATAGCGCGAGCGCTTCACCAGTTCAATATTACAACGATATATTAGCACATTCAATTTCCATCGCAACACCTAATAAAATAGCAAACTCATCCAGCCTTACACTCTACCATCAACTTCGTGAAACTGCTCAGCTCAAAAATGCTAAATTATATTATGAAACCAATGTAGGAGCGGGTTTACCAGTATTAAGCACATTGAATGACCTCCTTAGAAGTGGTGATGAAATTATAAAAATTCAAGCAGTCATTAGTGGATCACTATCTTTCATTTTCAACAATTTCAATGGTCTAAAACCATTTAGCCAACTTGTGCTCGAAGCTAAAGAACTAGGATATACAGAGCCTGATCCGCGAGACGATTTAAGTGGTATGGATGCCGCAAGAAAAGCGCTTATTTTGGCAAGAGAAATGGGGCTTCAAAAAGAAATTAGTGATATTAATGTACAAGATATTCTACCAGAATCTTGTATGAAAGCAACTACTATCGAATTATTTTTTGAAGAGTTAAAAAAACAAGATGCCTATTTTGAAACAATGCGTAAACAAGCGGAATCCGAAGGCAAAGTACTGCGTTTCATCGCATTGATGGAAGGCGATAATGCCGAAATAAGTTTACAAGCTGTAGGCCCTGAAAACCCATTTTATTCACTCAGTGGAAGTGATAATATGATATCCTTCACCACAGGTAGATACAATAAAAGACCGCTTGTCGTTCAAGGGCCAGGTGCTGGTGCTGAAGTAACAGCAGCTGGTGTGTTTGCTGAAATTATCGAAATAAGCGAATACCTTTCATAATCAATATACATTCATCTTCAATCATAATAGATTAGTATTTCTTGTAAGCCTCAGATTTTATCACAATAATAATCATTCATACGTTTATTTATGTATAAAATCTGAGGTATTATGGGGATGCCTACGGCCCGCGCTATCCGTTTCTATCTTTTAGGAGCGGCATACTGATACCTAAAGCACAAGTTGAATTCAATTTATTTTAGTTACTATATAAGCATTAGTTATCCGCACCTAAAAGGATATCCACTTCTATCGCTATCCCATATTAGTATTTACACATCCAATTTGGTAAACCTTTTTTTATTTATGCTATTTTATGTTTCTTTAGTAGTTAAGGATTTATCAATAACTCTGAAATCATTTATAAAAAAGATTTTAGAAAATGCAAGTGTAGAGGATATAAACAAAAAATTGCCGCGTTTTCGTAATAAAGCTTGCATCATAAAAATAAAATGCCCTCTCTTATATAATGTTTCTTTAAGCTGAATTCGCGATAGGGAATTCCCAAAAAAACATATAATTTTTTTCTCCACCATAAGGGACAGTAATTGGCTCTTTTTAGGCTCTG
>CAYZQX010000066.1:0-13551 GCA_964480615.1 uncultured Chitinophagales bacterium
TAAATACAATGGGTTCACTGGTCTCCTCTTCATACACAAAACCACGGATATCCCCTGTTTGTGCAGAGATAGATAAACTGTATCCATATAAATAAATTATTGATACGATGATACTTAAAACACAATTTCTCATTTATTATATTATTCGATTCAAAAAAACTTTCCTTATACTAATAAAAAAACGTTACCCTCTTTATAACCTTATTCATTACACGGTACCAAACTTATTTTTGAGCCACTGTACTACACATTTTTTTCATTTAGCGCAGTGTGCTATTCTTTTTATATTCTTATTCCAGCGCTTATAAGCCGCCATCTATCCTGATAAAATCGCGATTGAAAATCGGAGCGGTGATTTTGTTGTTTTTTTTTGCGAAAGGGATATGAAAGGTTTAGTAGTTGTATAGGGAGGCTGTATATTCCCTATACAACTACCGTAGCGATAGCGAAGCCTGTAATAGCCCGACCCTTATAGCGAGCTTGCGAGCCATAAGGGATTCGCCCTAATAATCCATTCAATACTTACTATTTCCCAATCTATTTTAAAGCACCAGATCGCCTAATCCTTGACGAATTATCTCGGGCTCACCACTTGTTAAATCCACTACTGTAGAAGCCATATTGAGTCCCCATCCGCCATCGATGACAGCATCCACACGATTCTTGTGGTGTTCATAAATGAGCTCTGGGTCAGTGTAATATTCATCAGCCAGTTGTGATTCATCCTGATCATCCACCCCCAAGTTCCACTTAAGCGAGGTCGCCACTAGTGGTGTGTCCTTAGCCATTACCAGCTCACGGCATATATGATTCTCAGGGACTCGAAATCCGATCGTCTTCTTCGTCTCCGCAAATATAGGTGGCAAGTTGCCAGCCGCTTCAAGGATAAATGTAAATGGGCCAGGTGTGTTCTTATTAATGATTTTATACACCGCTTTATCGAACTGCTTGGTATAATTAGCCAAGTGACTGAGATCAGAAAATAGCAATGTAAAGAAAGCGGCCTTAGGTTTGACACCCTTGTAATGACACAATCGTTCAAATGCTTTTTTGCTTTTCAGACTACAACACATGGCATATACAGAGTCAGTAGGAATGATAATCAATCCATCTTTATCCAATAGATCAGCGATGAGATTGATCTTTTGCTGTTCAGGATTTTGGGGATGGATACGAATAATCATTGGGTGCAAATATGCGACAAACTACTTTTACATCCAAGAAGATAGCCTGTATGTATTGTAATCAATTTGTCATTTAATTTTCAATCAACAAGTGGGATAGTGGACAGGGTTTAAGATGCTTTGGATAAGACCTCTGTAACTTTCTCCGCCGCTTCTTGTAGCAGGATCACAGAGTGTACTTTAAGACCTGATGCATCGATAAGCGCTTTGGCTTGCTCGGCATTAGTCCCTTGCAATCGCACGATGATCGGCACTTTGATATTACCCATATTTTTATAGGCATCTACAATTCCCTGTGCTACTCTATCGCAGCGCACGATACCCCCAAAAATATTTACCAGTATGGCTTTGACATTGGGATCTTTGAGAATTATTCTAAATCCTGCTTCTACCGTTTGTGCATTAGCAGTACCTCCTACATCTAAGAAATTAGCGGGTGATCCTCCTGCAAGTTTAATGATGTCCATGGTAGCCATCGCAAGACCAGCACCATTGACCATACATCCTACATTGCCATCGAGATTGACATAATTCAAATTGCTCTCACCTGCTTCCACTTCGATTGGATCTTCCTCAAGCTTATCGCGCAAAGGTAGGAATTCAGGGTGGCGATACATTGCATTGTCATCAATTGCAAACTTAGCATCTACTGCAATTATTCGGTCATCGGATGTTTTCAATAAAGGGTTAATTTCCAGAAGAGATGCATCAGATTCAACAAATGCCTTGTACAATTTCTGTACAAAACCTGTCATATCTTTCCATGCATTGCCAGTAAGTTTTAAGTTGTTAGCAATACGTCTAGCTTGGAATGGGATCATACCCACCCCTGGGTCGATGTATTCTTTGAATAATAGGTCAGGATGTTTCTCAGCAACTTCCTCTATATCCATACCGCCTTCAGTGGTATAGATGATCACGTTCTTACCAACTGAACGATCCATAAGGATGGATAGATAATATTCCTTAGGTTCGCTGGCTCCTGGGTAATACATATCCTCGGCTATGAGCACTTTATGTACTTTTTTTCCTTCAGGACCTGTTTGCGGGGTTACAAGTGTCATTCCGATGATGTTGGTGGCTTTTTCTCTCAAATCATCGAGGTTTTTAGCTACTTTCACACCACCGCCTTTGCCGCGGCCACCTGCGTGAACCTGCGCTTTGACAATCCATACAGGTGTATTGGTTTGTTCCTTTAAAACTTGAGCTGCATGTACTGCCTGCTCAACTGTTTCAGCCACTAGACCGCGCTGTACGGCAACTCCAAAACGGCTCAATATGTCCTTACCCTGGTATTCGTGTAAATTCATCTTTCTATCTATTATTTTTATTATCCTGCTTATTATCGCGCCCTAAGCAATGATCCGGTACGGCTCGATTATAAAACTAATTTTATCGAATCGCTTGGTTCCATGATTTTTTTTGGGAGCGCGGGCAAAGATAATGAATTGTAAATAAAATACTTTTATAATTATTTAAGTTCTGTGCCTAACAGTTTTTCAGTCACAGGTGTAGGCAAATTTATAGTGGTTTGTAAACACAAAGCTTAAGGTTCAACAAAAAAAAAAGGTGAAAATATTACTATATTCATCGAAAATATGAATCCAAAGTTGAGCCTATAACAAAGATTGGATAAGGCGGAAAGGATCTATTGAGGCTAAACAAGCTATAGTATTCAAGGCTTAAAGGCAAAAAAACTGCGTAAAACCTAATCATTTTAATATTTATAAAGATAATCATCTTTGCAAAGAGCAAAAGAGCAATTTTAACATATTTTTTGATTCTAGAGTATATGAAAAAAAATTGTTGGTTCGGGCAGACAAGACTAGTGACAAAGTGCTTGATAAGGCGGTCGAGGTCGAATGCTAATTTGCAATTACATTGAATAAGACAAATATAATACTTACCTTTGCGCCTCAATTTCTGGCGGCTATCCTTGAGCAGATAAAGTAAAAAAAACAGATCGCATTGAATAACTCATATCCTACCATTTTAAAGTTAAAATGGACTTGATGGTAAGAAATATTTGGGGTGTCATCAAATGAAGAATAGCCTTGGAAAAAGACATTCATCCATTTTTGAATGAATCAATAAAATGGTGAAAACAAATTACCTTCTGATAGAATTTACTATTAATAATTACAATAATTATGCAGCGTTATAGATCCTTAATTTTTTTATTCTTTTTGCTGATGGCCAGCACCTATCTCAATGGGCAAAAGGTCACGGTCTATGGTTATGTGGAAGATGTTGATACGGGCGAAAAACTCTTTGGTGCGTCGGTATATGATGCCATTACCTTCGACGGAACAACAACGAACGAATATGGTTTTTTTTCAATCACTTTACCAGTCTCGCAGATAAAACTCAAAGTATCCTACTTGGGTTACAAAGATTATGAAGAGGAAATTGATTTAAAAGAAAACAAAGAGATTATCGTAAAGTTAAAGCTAGCTAACGAATTAGAAGAGGTAGTTTTAGTAGCGGATAAGGTCGAAAAAATCCAAGAAAATACGCAAATGAGCTCGGTAAAAATTCCGATATCACAAATAAAATCACTGCCCACCATCGGCGGGGAGGTTGATATACTCAAGGCTTTACAACTATTGCCTGGAGTGAAGTCGGGCAATGAGGCCAGCGCAGGGATCTATGTAAGAGGAGGAGGGCCTGATCAAAACCTAATATTGCTAGATGGAGTACCAGTGTATAATGTCTATCACTTATTTGGTTTCTATTCAGTATTTAATGCGGATGCTATCAAGAGTGTCGAACTTTTTAAAGGAGGTTTTCCATCAAGATTTGGAGGGCGATTATCATCGGTACTCGATATTAGGATGAAAGAAGGTAATAACAAAGAATTTCATGGTGAAGCGAGTATAGGATTGATTAGTTCCAAGCTAACTTTAGAAGGGCCTATTGTAAAAAACCGCACCTCTTTTATGGTATCTGCAAGGCGAACTTATTTGGATATATTAGCAAGACCATTCATTAAAAAATCATTTAGAGATAATGGGGAAGAAGGTGTTGTAGGTTATTATTTCTATGATATCAATGCAAAAATAAATCATAAGATAACAGACAAAGATAAATTGTATTTAAGCTTATACTCAGGCCGAGACAAATTCTATATGTGGAATGAATACAGCTATGGAAATAATGATGAAAATTTTTCTAAAATAAAAGCTAATTTTGGCTGGGGAAACCTCACCTCATCGCTGAGATGGAATCACCAATTCAATGCAAAACTATTTGGGAATACTACACTTACATTTACTAAATATGGATTATTGTCTGCAAGTGAATTTGAAGAGATATACGAACAAGAGGTAAACTCAGCAAGTGCATTTGAATATGCTTCTGATATCACCGATTATGGAATAAAATTTGATTTGGACTGGATACCTCACCACCTTCATAATATTCGATATGGTGGCAATGCAGTATTCCATAATTTTCAGCCAGGCGTTATGTCCTTTAAGGGTGGCGAGTCAGGAACCTCAATTGATACAAGTTTTAATCAACAGAATATTAATGCTGGAGAATTTTATGTATTTGCAGAGGATGATTACGAAATTTCAAAGCGCTTAAAAGCGAATCTTGGCATACACACATCCATGTTCACTGTGAATAACAAGAATTACTATTCATTAGAACCAAGGGTATCGGCAAGATACCTCCTCAATGAAAAATCATCTATTAAAGCATCTTATTGCAGGATGACCCAATACCTGCATCTATTATCCAACTCATCGATCAATCTACCTACGGACTTATGGGTACCACCTACTGAAAATATCAAGCCACAAAAATCTTGGCAAGCAGCTCTAGGATGGGCTTACAGCTTAAAGGACATAGAGTTTAGTATAGAGACTTATTATAAGCAAATGACGGATATGCTCACCTATAAGGACGGCACAAGCTTCTTATTATTTACGGATTCCTGGGAGAAAAAAGTAGCTGTGGGAAAAGGGGATGCCTATGGTGGAGAATTCTTTGTGCAAAAGAAATTTGGAAAGACTACTGGCTGGATCGGCTACACACTTTCTTGGACTAATAGACAGTTTGATGACATCAACTATGGCAAACAATTTCCATATAAATATGATCGTCGTCACGATGTGAGCTTTGTAATTACACATCATATCAACAAGCGTATAGATATCAGTGGAACCTGGGTATATGGAACAGGCAATGCAATAACATTACCAAAGGGACAATACAATGGCTTACCTACGTATTACACTGAATATAATCCCGCAAATGATTATTTATATTTTCCATTTATTACTGATTATGGTGAACGCAACAGTTATAGAATGAAAGCTTACCATCGTATGGATATCGGGATTAATTTTCATCGACAGATGAAGCATTGGGAAAGAATATGGAGCCTGAGTTTTTACAATCTTTACAACCGAAAAAATCCTTTTTACATTTATTTAGATTACAATTATGAAACGGATAAAAATGAGTTTAAACAAGTGAGCTTATTTCCGATCATTCCATCATTCTCTTATGCCATTAAGTTTTAATTTATGAAAAGCTTGAAACTGAAAATCAATCTAACCCTTATAAGTTTCCTATCGTTACTGCTCTTATCATCTTGTGAACAGATAGTAGATATAGAGCTCGGTGATTACCCTACTACACCCAGTCCCAAATTATTATTGAGGCCATCAGCAGAACAGTTTCTGTTTTTAGGATGGGCTGGAGGGCTCAATGAAACTGAAGAATTTGAATTACCTGACAATGCAATCATAACGATTACCGATCAGGATGGTATAAGTCAAAGCATCAATTTCTTTAGCACCATTGAAGGCTCCTTTCAAGGCTATATGTATGGCGATTATGAATGTATATACAAGCCAGCTCTACTATTTCCAACACCAGGAAATAAATATGACTTAAAGATAGAGCTACCCAACTATCCAGTAATCACTTCCAGCATAACCTATCCTACACAACCGACCGATCTCAATGTGACCATCAATAGTGTGGTCGAAGATCCGGAAGAGGGAGGGTATATGGTATCTACTGATGTATCTTTTACATCCGCATCCAATGAGACTGAATATTATGAATTAATTGCTTATTCTAGCGAATTAGATACGGTGGAAATCAGCAGTTTGGGACTACAATACCTAGAACCGCTAAATGAATATATTCTTGGCTTTGAATCGAATAGCTTATCAAATAATGAAGACGAATGGCGCGAGACCATTCTATTCAATGATGCAGCCTTTTCAGGTGATGATATTAGTTTCAACTTCAAGCTAAAGGTATGGTCTAATTACGATAATGGTGAATATGTCCTCCCAACTATTGCAGTTGAATTGCGACATGTAACAGAGTCCTATTATCACTATATAAGGTCCCTGCGCAAGCAAGAACAAGTAGCCAATGATCCATTTTCAGAACCTGTCTTAGTGTATAATAATATTATCAATGGGAAAGGCATATTTTCAGGATACAGCAATAAGTTTGTAGTTCTAGAACCCTAAGACAATATATGAGGTATTTTTTTTATCTTTGCAATGAAATGATTAATAATTCATCGGAAAATTTCAAATAATAAAAAACACAAATCTAAGATATGAAAGAGGTATATATAGTGTCTATGGCACGCACTCCTATAGGATCGCTTAATGGCATATTAGCCGATTATTCAGCTACTCAACTAGGAGCGCATGTAATTAAGAATGCAGTAGAGCGAGCTGGCATTCCAGCCGAAGCCATTGAGGAAGTTTTCATGGGCAATGTATTGCAAGCTAATAATGGACAAGCGCCAGCACGTATAGCGGCACTTGCCGCTGGCCTTTCGCCATCAACTGTTTGCACTACAATCAATAAGGTATGTGCATCAGGCATGAAGGCCATTATGCTAGGATACAATAGCATAAAATCAGGTGACAATGATGTAGTACTTGCAGGGGGTATGGAGAGTATGACTAATTCACCATACTATTTGCCAAAGGGCAGAAATGGTATGCGCTATGGCAATGCAGAAATATTAGATGCCATCGTAAGAGATGGTTTGCAAGATCCCTATAAAGGTTATATGATGGGCAATACGGCTGAAGTTTGTGCTGAAAAATTTGGATGTACTCGCGAAGCACAAGATGCCTATGCACTTTCCTCCTACGCACGCGCTAGTGAAGGATATAAAGCGGGCGCATTTAATGATGAGTTAGCTCCACTTATCCAAACTGATAAAAAAGGCAATACCATTACCATTGGTGAAGATGAAGAATATAAAAAACTAATTCCAGAAAAAGTAGCATTGCTCAAACCAGCATTTAAAACAGATGGAACAGTGACAGCAGTCAATGCATCGAAGATCAATGATGGTGCTGCCGCAATGGTGCTTATGAGTGCTGAAGCAGTAAAAAAATACAATGTAAAACCAATTGCCAAAATACTCTCTGTGGCTGATGCCGCGCAAGAGCCCGAATGGTTTACAACAACACCTTCACTTGCTATCCCTAAAGCCTTGAACAAGGTAGGAATGACCACTGAAAATGTTGATGTCTTTGAAGTGAACGAAGCGTTTAGTGTAGTGGCTATAGCAAATTATCAACTAATGAAAATTTCGCCTGACAAAATCAATGTATTAGGTGGCGCAGTAGCTCTCGGACACCCTATAGGAGCATCAGGTTGTAGAATAGTATGTACCCTTATTTCAGCATTGAAATACAAATCGGGGAAAATAGGTGCTGCTGGTATTTGTAATGGTGGTGGTGGTGCCAGTGCACTAGTTGTAGAATTAGTATAATAGGAGTTAAATATTTAGATCTCAGTCTTCATATATCTAAAGAAGGTGATAATTGCGATGCCTCCGGCCCGGGCTATGCGGGGCTTTCTGATTTTATTAGTTATTCAAAGGCCATCAGAATCTTCGCAAGCTCGATTTGCTGACGCTTCGGTACTGTGTTGGCGGGCTTTCGGCTTAATAAATTCTAAGCTGATGAAAGCCCGCCAACACAGTACTAAACCCCTCCTATCCCTATCGCTTTTTTAACGATTTACAATTACCAATTTAGGATTTACGACCATGATACTTGTTCAAGCAACTGCACTAAGTCTAGTGTCCATTATCCAGTGTCCAGAGTCTTGTTCAAGCGATTTACGATACCCGATTTTCGATTTACGATTATGATGTTAGTGGCAGGAACTACACTAAGTCTAGCATCTAGAGTCTAGTGTCCATTATCTTGTTTCCAACTCATTAATCTTTTCCATTCGCTGTTCAGCAATCTGTCGCACATATAATTGAAAATATTTTACCTTGTTTTGTATCAATCGCTTAGCAAAAAAACTGACAAAAAGTTCATACATACAAGCTATAGGAAAAGGTTAGAATAGACAGTGCAAATTAGAAAATTAAAATAGACCTTCTTATGAATGAATACTACAACCAACTACAACGAATAAACCCTCTTAGCTCAATTGCAAAAAAAATTGCAAATTTGCATTTTATTAACTAAGGGTAAATGAGTAAATAATTATCAATCAGCCATTAGAAAGCTGATTGAGTTTATCTTAATTTTTTATCAACAGAAAAAAAACAATATGTCATTAGAGCATTTCAATCCAAATGATTTAGGTCAGGCAAACGGAAATTTTGCAGGGCTTCCATTTACATATAATGAAGCTGAGATAGTCATTATTCCCATACCTTGGGATGTCACAACATCCTATATGCCTGGCACTTCAAGGGGGCCACAAGCAGTATTGGATTATAGTACCCAATTAGACTTATATGATTTTGATTATCCGAACTTATGGCAAAGAGGTATATTTATGAAGCCTATTTCTAAACTCATTCAAGCAAAAAATGATGGATTGAGGAAGCGCGCAGAAGCTTATATTCAATTCCTTGAAAAAGGTGGAACACTTGAGAAAAATAAAAAAATGCAATCCGAATTGAATGCCATCAATCAGGGTTGTGAAGAACTAAAAACTTGGGTTAAGAAAGAAGTGAATAAGTGCTGGAAAGATGGCAAAAAAGTAGTGTTGCTAGGTGGTGATCATAGCACCCCTTTAGGCTATCTTGAACTCCTAGCTGAAAAGCATCCTGGATTTGGCATATTGCAAATTGATGCTCATGCTGACCTTAGAATTGCCTATGAAGGATTTACTTATAGCCACGCATCGATAATGTATAATGCTCTTCAACTCTCTGGCATTGAAAGGCTAATTAGCGTAGGAGTACGAGATATATGCGATGAAGAAATTGATATCGCAAAAAAATCAGATGGCCGCATACTACCCTACTATGACCATATCATAAGAAGGGAAATGCTAAAGGACAGAAAACAAACTTGGCATAAGTGGTGTAAAAATATTATCGCTGCATTACCTGATGAAGTATATATAAGTTTTGACATCGATGGCTTAAGACCAGAATATTGTCCGAATACTGGTACGCCAGTACCTGGAGGACTCGATTTGCAAGAAGCGTATATGCTCATCAACCAAGTTGTAAAATCAGGCCGAAAAATTATTGGTCTTGACCTTAACGAGGTATCTCTAGCAGGCGGAAATGTGAGCAAGCAGCCAGCCCTTGAATACAATGCGAATGTAGGCACGCGATTACTCAATAAAATGATACTTGCCATGCTTGCATCGAATCCCCAAAACTAAATTATCCTCAACTTAATAATTGCAATTAGTTGCATAAAAAAAATATAAGATGTTCAAATCCGTGCGTTTCACATAGTGCAACTCACTCATTGTATTAATTTTTTAATCAGTTGAAGATACGGCAAGTTCATTCAAATCTTACTTTTAGCGGAAGCATTCAAATTAATAAAGCGACTTATTCTTTTAAGTAAAAGTTTGATTGATCTGCACTATATCGGGTCTTGTAAAACAAAGCTCCTAGTAACCCTAGATTAAATTGTAAAAAATTCCTTTGAGTGAGTCAACCTTTCAATTTAGCCTAGTATCAAACAATCGTATTGAATATATAAAAGTTGAAGCAAAGCGGATCTAGCAAAGAAAATTACAAAGATTCTGGCTAGTAAAAGCTATTATTTAGCCTTTACAGGCATGGCCAAAAAATTAACAATTTTGGGTTATTGAGCACGCTCTAACAAAGGAGATAAAATTATTATCCCTACTGATCATTATTTAATCTTATGGACTTGAAATCTAATAATATTTAAATATTCGCAATAATATCTTTACAAAATTTAGCAATAACCTTACAATGTGATACAGAATAGGACTAATGCCTATGGTATCATAAACAACAACAAAATATCCAAAATAATACGCCCAAAAGACAGCAAAAGACAGGTATTCCACAATAATTTTATAATTTTGTGCACTTTTTTTATCACCTGAATTTATTCAATCCAATAATGAAAAACAATCCATTACATAAGACCCCAGATTTAAGCTATTTGAAGCTGGATTCATCGAAGGTAAATTATCAATTAGGCCCTGGTGAATTGAGTGAGATAACCATCAGCAAAGGTTTTGGTTTATTAGCTAATAATGGGGCATTAACTTTCGATACCGGTGAGTTTACTGGTCGTGCTCCTGATGATAAGTTTATCGTTAAAGATGAAATAACTAAGGATGCAGTGGATTGGACAAGCAAGTTTAATATCCCCACTGAGCCTAAGGTTTTTGACAATTTGTATGCTAAACTTTTAGCCTATTTAGCTGACCGAGAAATATATGTACGCGATGCAGCAGCCTGCACACATCCCGATTACAAGATTAATATTCGTGTAATCAACGAATTGCCGCATCAGAATATGTTTGCCTCTAATATGTTTCTGAGACCTTCTCAAGCAGAATTAGAAAATTTTAAACCCGAATGGCATATTATCGCTGCACCAAACTTCAGAGCTGAAGGCGCTAAGGATGGTGTAAGACAGCACAATTTCTCCATCATTGATTTTAAGCGCAAGGTGATACTTATAGCGGGTAGTGCATATACTGGTGAAATTAAGAAAGGTATATTTACTGTATTAAACTTCGTATTGCCACATCAGCGCAAAGTGTTATCCATGCACTGTTCTGCAAATGTAGGAAAAGCAGGAGATACTGCTATATTCTTTGGGCTTTCAGGTACAGGCAAGACCACATTATCAGCTGACCCCGATCGTCGTCTTATAGGTGATGATGAACATGGCTGGTCTGGCGATGCTGTCTTTAATTTTGAAGGCGGCTGTTATGCCAAGACCATTGGATTGAAGCCCGAAACTGAACCACAAATTTACAATGCGATACGCTTTGGTGCATTGGTAGAGAATACGCGCTTTTTCCCTGGCACAAGGGATATTGATTACAACAACATTAGCGTAACTCAAAATACTAGGGTATCCTACCCTATCGAATTTATCGATAATATCTATCCTGAACCATGGGGTCCTTCACCAAAAAATATATTCTTCCTCACAGCAGATGCTTTTGGTGTATTACCTCCTATCTCCAAGCTTACGCCAGGTCAGGCCATGTATCATTTTATTAGTGGCTATACTGCTAAAGTAGCTGGGACAGAAACAGGAGTTAAAGAACCGACGGCCACATTTAGTGCTTGCTTTGGTGCTCCTTTCTTGCCATTACATCCAGGTGTATATGCCAAAATGCTAGGAGAAAAAATGAAAACCAGTGGTGTAAATATTTGGCTCATCAATACAGGCTGGACAGGTGGCCCTTATGGCGTAGGTAGTCGTATGAAACTCAGCTTTACCAGAGCTATGATTACCGCAGCCCTCAAAGGGCAACTCAATGATGTAAAGTTTCACAAAGATGAATATTTTGGGCTCAATATTCCTATGAACTGTCCTGAGGTAGATCCCAAAGTATTAAACCCTGTACAAACCTGGGCTGACGAAAAAGCCTATAACAAGCAGGCAAATATCTTAGTGGACTTGTTCAATAAAAATTTTGAGAAATTTGCTGCAGGTGCTAATGAGGAAATTAAAGCTGCTGCTCCCAAACAAAAACATTAAGTATTTCGCTACCCTGGTTTACCCTTGAATAATAGAATTTTTAGTACTGTCTAGCCTTTGAAAACCATTTGGCTATATGGTCATTGAGGTTTAGTAGGGTTTATTATTATTACCATTATTGATAGCTGCTACCCATTAGGCAATTTTTGATTTTAAGGCCTAAAATGGGCACAAGGGGCAAATTTAAATGACGACCGATGTATTTGATCCAGTCGTATTACATACTCATTCTTGTATCCAATTATGCTTTGAAACTAAAAAGAGCATAATTGAAAGAATAATATGCAAATCAATGAACGACCACTACGACATCGAAAAAAAGTTTAGGTTTCTAGGAAAAGACCTCATTGAGGAAATGCTTATAAATTCTGCAATCAAAACTTTTCCTTCTGACATCGAACTTGTCAAAGAGGGGCAGTATGTCCAATATATTCCCATCGTATTAAGCGGGCTGGTGAAAGTATATTCGCAATTCGAGGAAAAGGAACTCTTGTTATATTACATCAAGCCTGAACAGAGTTGTATTATGTCATTCTCCTCCTGTATGAACCATGACAAAAGCAAAGTTTTCGCTGTTACCGAAGAGGAAACTGTGGTTTTACTACTTCCTTCAGAAAAAGTTTCAAAATGGGTAATTGATTTTCCAAATATCAATGCACTATTTTTCCAGCAATATGACTTGAGATACTCTGAACTCATAGGCACAATCCATCAAATGCTATACTATAGGCTTGATAAAAGACTATTGGACTACCTAGTTAAGCGAATTACTACCACCGGAAAAAATCCAATTAAAATATCCCATAAGGAAATTGCCAATGACCTAGGGACTGCAAGAGAAGTTATAAGCCGATTAATTAAAAAGTTTGAAAAACAAAACTTGGTCAAGCAGCATCACGATAGCATAGAGTTTTTAGGAATGAAGTGACTTTAGTTACTGTACAACCGTATAATTTGGCAGACCTTTGCTTTACGAATGAAGGACACAAAAACAGTATTCAAATTTATGATGGTCTGCCTATTGTGTATTGCGATTGTATCTTCAATTGTATTATTTGCAAATTATTTAACCAAATAAAAAACAACTGAAATGAAAAAAAACATGTCTTCAGCCGACAGAATTATTAGATTAATAATATCTGCTATCCTAGTTACACTCTATTTTACAAATGTTGTAAGCGGAACACTAGGAACCATCTTGCTCGCACTTGCTGTCATCTTTACATTGACCAGTTTCATTAGTTACTGCCCACTGTATTCGATTTTTGGAATCTCCACTTGTCCAGTTAAAAAACAATAGATACAAGGATAGCTATTATCATTTTTATGCGCTCATTCCTTAGGTACCATAATGGATGAGGGTAGTTTATAGTTATGTCTCTTTTCGCAATTTAGTT